>JAJAZK010000135.1 GCA_026785765.1 Rhodoferax sp.
GACGGAACCTTGACCCCGCGCGGAACGGCAGGCGCAATGATCGAAGACGAGACGAAGGCGGTGCAACAGGCGATCGGTATGGTCGAGCATGGAACGGTGGCGACCGTCGGCGGTGGATCTTTCCCCCTGCGCCCCGGAACGATCTGCCTGCACGGTGACCAGCCCGGTGCCCTGCGCTTCGCCAACGCGCTGCGCGCCGCACTGCAACAACATGGCAGCCGCGTCAAAGCGCCATGACCGAACCGACCCGTACGAAAGAACCCTCACACATGCCAAACAAGCAGTACACCGTCGGCATCGTCGGTCTCGGATATGGGCGCGCCCACGTCGCCGGGTTTCAGGCGGCCGGATGCAAAGTCGTCGCACTGTGCCAGCGCGATACCGCCGCTGCGGCCGAACTCGCTGCGCGTTACGGCGTCTTGCAGGTGTATTCCGACTGGCACGCCATGCTGGCAACCGCACGGCCCGACATCGTCGTCATTGCCACGCCGCCGGCGCTGCACTTACCCATCATGACCGAGGCGTTCGCGGCCGGATCGCATGTCGTGTGCGAGAAGCCGCTTGCGTTGACGGTCGACGAAGCACACCGGATGATTGCGGCTGCGCAAGCGGCCAGCCGCTCCGCAATCGTAGGGTTCAACTGGCGCTTTGCGCCGGCCATGCAACGCATGAAAACCATGGTGGATGCAGGGTTCCTGGGGCGCGTATTCCACGTCAATTGCCGCTGGTTCAATGCGGCCTGGGTCGAGCGCGGCGCGGCACCAAGCTGGCGCATGGACCGTGCCGTCGCGGGATATGGCGCCCTCGGCGACCTGGGCGTGCACCTGATCGACCTGGTGCGATGGCTGTTCGGCGATGTCGTGCGGGTAATGGCGTCGTCGGGCGTCGGATACCCCTCGCGCACTGTTGCTGGCGGCGCACGCGCTGCCGATGCGGAGGACTTCAGCCATGTCGTGGCGGAACTCCGCAGCGGCGCCACCATGGCGCTGACTGTCAGCCGGGTTGCACGCGGCCTGAACGAGCACAGCATTGAAGCCTATGGCGAAAGTGGCGCACTCAGCATGCGGCAATGCCGCACCGGCGCCGGGTGGCAGACCGGGGAACTGCGCATGGCACAGGGTGCCGACTTGCTGTCGACCGTGGAACTGCCCGCGCCAACCAGCGATGCGGGCGAATCGGGCGACCGCCTCGACATTACCGGCCGCACCACGATCGCTCCCATGGTGCGCGCGTTCGTCGCGGCCATAGAAAACCCGCTCAGCGCTCCTGCGCCATCACTGCACGACGGACTCCAGGCGCAGGCGGTGCTGGAGGCCATTGCCGCGTCCGTGGCGAACCGATGCTGGATTGACATCGCACCCATTTCCGTTTGACCAGCAACCCCAGACCCTCAAGGAGCCTTTTTCGTATGAATCCGCAAATCCCATGCTCTTCACTGCAACAAACCTTGCAGGAAAAAGGTGTGAAGTACCTGCTGCCAACCTATGTCGACATGCACGGCGTGTCCAAATCCAAGGTCGTTCCGACATCCCACTTTGAGCGCATGCTCGGCGGCTCCGAGCTGTGTACCGGGGCCGCCGTGGACGGTGTACCGCAAGAAGTCAGCGACGAGGAGATCTCGGCCCATCCCGATCCCGCCTCGTGCGTGGTCTTGCCATGGCGCCGGGACACTGCCTGGTTCGCCAGCGACCTGTGGTGCGAGGGCAAACCGTTCGAGCCATGCAGTCGCAACATCCTTAGCCGGGTTCTCGCCCAAGGCCGTGAGATGGGGTTTGGGATGAATGCGGGTATCGAGGCCGAGTTTTACGTGCTGCGCGATGGTGAGAATGGCTCCTTCAGCCCGGTCAATACACGTGACAACCTGGCCAAGCCGGCCTACGACGTTGCACGCCTGCTGGAAAACCTGCCCTGGCTGGGCGAACTGGTGGACGGGATGAACGAGCTGGGATGGGGCGTCTACTCGTTCGACCACGAGGACGGCATCGGGCAGTTCGAGATCGATTTCAAATATTCCGAAGCCCTCAACGTCGCCGACCGGATGGTGTTCTTCCGCCTCATGGCTGATGAAATTGCGCGCCGCCACGGGGCATTTGCCAGCTTCATGCCCAAGCCTTATGCGGACCGGGCCGGCAGCGGCGCGCACTTCAATATATCGATGTTCGACCCAAAAGAAAAAACCAACCTCTTTGAGGCGAAAGAGGATGCGCGCGGCTGCAACCTGTCGAAGCTCGGCTACCACTTCATCGCCGGCGTGCTCAAGCATCTTCCGGCCATTTGCGCCGTGGTCGCGCCTACTGTCAACAGCTACAAGCGGCTGGTCCCCAGAGGCATCATGCCGGGCTTCACCTGGGCACCCATCTTCGTGAGTTACGGCGGCAACAACCGCACCAACACCGTCAGGATTCCACTCGGGGGCGGGCGCGTCGAATTGCGGCTTCCGGACGCCGCCTGCAACCCCTACCTCGGCCTTGCCATGACAATCGCCGCCGGTCTGGAAGGTGTGCGCGACAAGCTCGATCCAGGCGAGCCGCACAACGAAAACATGTACCTCCGTACCCAGTCGCAGCTAACAGACCTGGGCGTGAGCCTGTTGCCGCGTTCGCTCGGCCAGGCACTCGACGCGTTCGAGGCCGACCCATTGGGCAAGGCCGTCATGGGAGAAAAAATGGCGGCGGCGTGGCTGGGCTACAAGCGCGAGGAATGGCACGCCTATTCTGTGCACGTGACCGACTGGGAAAAGAGCCGGTACCTGAAAATGATCTGAACATCGGCGGCCGGCGCGGCGACTGCGGCCGGCCGGCAGCGCACGGGTTTAGCCCTGCAGCAGGTCTCTGATGGACGCGTCCACGATGGCGCTCTCCCGGGGGAACCGGCCCGGCGCACCGGCGCAATGACCGGCAGTTGATTCGATGACCCGAAGTTCGGCGCGCGCCACAAGCGATGCCTCGATGCGGTTCTCGTCTGGCGTGAAGTACTGGTCATGGTCACAAGGCATCACGATGACACGCGCTGTCACACGCCCCAACGCGCCTGCCAGGCCTTCGTGCGGAGGTGCCAGTGCCGACACATCAGCGTGTTGCCATGTCCACAATTTGGTGAGCAGATCGTTGGCATCCCAAGCCAGATGGTCCCGCTCCCAGTCCTCGGCCAGAGCCTCGACACTGGCAAAACCCAGCTCGGAGTAGCGCTTTTCCCGAAAGAAGGCGGCGCTGTACGCCCACGGCATATAGACCCGGGCGAAGGCCTTGAGACCCGCCACCGGCGGCACCGTGTAAGAGCCGCTGGCATAGGTGCCATCTGCCTGCAAGGCAGCGCGCACGCTGTCCAGAAATGCATGGTTGTACGGCCAGCATCGGCTGGCGCCGCAAACCGCCAGAAGATTGCCGACCATGTCCGGATAACGCGCCGCCCAATGCCACGATTGCATTGCTCCCATCGACCAGCCCAGGGCAAGCCGGATATGGCGCACCTGCAGGAAATCAAGCAGGCGTTTCTGGCATTCGACGTTATCGTGCACACTGACCTGAGGGAAGCCGCACCCGCCATAACGGGCGCGTGTGTTGCTCGGCGAGATCGACAGGCCATTGCCGATCAGGTTGGGAACCACCACGAACCAGCTGGCGGGATCGAGGGCGTGCTGCGCACCGATGATGCGCGCGTTGGAAAGATGGGTTCCGGTGTAATAGGTCGGGAACAACACACAGTTGTCACCCGCCGCGTTCAGGGTTCCCCAGGTAGCAAAGGCCAACCAGGCATCGTGCAACACCTGCCCGCTGCGCAGCGCCACGTCTCCCAGTTCAAATCGGCGAAGCTCCATCGCACTTTTTATTTTGGACTGCGCCGCCAGAGTGGTCGGCGCTGGCTGGCGCCCTTTATGGCGGTGCCAGCGGCTGCGCTCACGCCGGTCGGCGGTCCGAGACGGCCATGCGGCGCTCGAGGTAACGCACACCCATCGATACGATGACGATCAGGACCAGGTATTCGAGGATCAGAAACGTGTAAATCTCCAGCGGGCGTGGCTCGGTCACAACCAGTTCGTTCGCCTTGCGGGTCAATTCAGGAAGGCCGATGATGGACACCAGGGAGGACGTCTTGAGCATGTAGACGAACTGGTTTCCGAGCGGTGGCAGGATTCGCCGGATTGCCTGCGGCAATATGACGAAACGCATCTTGTCCAGCCATGGCAAACCGATCGACTCGGCTGCCTCATGCTGGCCTCGGTCGATCGACTGGATACCGGCGCGGAAGATTTCGGCTTCGAACGCGCTGTCGCACAGCGCGATCGCGACCACGCCGGAGGCGAAGATTCCCAGCTCGATTCCCAGCACCACCGGCAAACCGTAATACACCCACAACACCATCACGAGCATGGGAATGGATCGGAAACACTCCACGTAGACCCGCCCCGTCCAGGCCACCACCCGTGTACTGGACAGCGACAACAGCGAAACCAGCAATCCGGTAAACACCGACACAATGATGGCGCAGATAGCCAGGGCCAGCGTCCAGCCCAGACCGGACATCAGGAACTGCAGGTTGGTCTGCCCCTTGGACGTCCACGGAGAAACGACAAACCACCCCCAGGTGTAACCGGTGTTACCGCAACCCGTGGTGAGCAGCGCCGCAAGCAGCGCAACAACGACAATTCGATAAGGCAACATGTTGGCGCCCGTCAGTGGGTGAGGATCTGCTTGAGGAACAACTGGCAGCGTTCG
The DNA here is from genome assembly GCA_026785765.1 of Rhodoferax sp. Classification (GTDB taxonomy): domain Bacteria; phylum Pseudomonadota; class Gammaproteobacteria; order Burkholderiales; family Burkholderiaceae_C; genus CAISIP01. The sequence goes on from JAJAZK010000135.1 coordinate 4,716, forward strand.
GTGCGCGGACTGCTGAAGAAGGTTGCAGGCGGTGCCGTTTCAACCATCTCGCCCTTGTCCATGAATACCATCGTGTCGGCAACCCGTTTGGCAAAACCCATCTCGTGGGTGACGACCAGCATCGTCATGCCGTCCTGCGCAAGCTTTTCCATCACGTCGAGCACTTCATTGATCATCTCGGGATCGAGGGCGGAGGTAGGTTCGTCGAACAGCATCAGCTTGGGTTTCATGCACAGCGAGCGGGCAATTGCAACCCGCTGCTGCTGGCCACCCGAGAGCTGTCCGGGATACTTTTTCGCCTGCTCGGGAATACGAACCCGTTCGAGGTAATGCATCGCAGTCTGTTCAGCCTCGGCGCGGCTGAGCTTGCGCACCCGCATCGGCCCCAGGGTGAGGTTGTCGAGCACCGACAGGTGGGGGAACAGGTTGAAGCTCTGGAACACCATGCCGACTTCGGAACGGATTTTTGCCAGGCTGCGCGCCTCGTCATTGATCTCGACCCCGTCCACCGTGATGCGCCCCGTTTCATGGCGCTCCAGGCGGTTGACGCAGCGAATGAGCGTGGACTTGCCGGAGCCGGATGGCCCGCAGATGACCACCTTCTCACCAGCCCGGACCGACAGCGAGATATTTCGCAAAGCCTGAAAGCTCCCGTAGAACTTCGATACGGATTCGATCTGGACGATCAATGGGTTGGAGGGCAAGTGATGCTCCGCTACGACAGGCCGGGAAAGACATGCACCACTTTGAAATCCAGCGCATGGGTTGGTCGAAGTTTAGTGGAAATTCATGCAGCCGACTGTTGACAACTTTCACTTGGATAAATTAAAGTTGCTCCATGGTGAATACAGGAACTGACCCGACTCCTGCATCCCGATTCACCCACCCGCGGCTGTGCCCACCCGTCAAATGCTGGCGCCTGCTCTCGAAGCCACTCTGCCACTCACATGAAAACCATCGATACATCGGGCCTGAAAGGCTACTCCGGTTATTTCAAACGCGAAGTCGGTGAGCCGGACGCCGAGCTTACCCGCGTCGGCCCTGGCACGCCGTGCGGCGAGTGGCTGCGCCGCTCCTGGCAACCCATCTGCATGGCCAGCGAAGTGCGTGACCTGCCGGTGCCCTTGCGGATCCTGGGGGAAGACCTCGTAGTATTCCGGGACGGCAGCGGACGCCTGGGACTGTTGCACAAACATTGCTCGCACCGCGGCGCCAGCCTCGAGTACGGAATCATCCAGCAGTGCGGCATTGTGTGTTGCTACCACGGCTGGCACTACGACATCGACGGCAAGATCCTGTCAACACCGGCAGAACCGACGGATCGCATCCGCTCCCGACTGGTGCATGGCGCCTACCCGGTGCGCGAAGTCAATGGAATTCTGTTCGCGTACATGGGCCCGCCCGGCGACATGCCGCCCATGCCAAGTTATGACACCCAGCTAATTCCAGACTCGCAGTTCGTACCGTTCACGCTTGGCATCACCTGCAATTGGCTGCAGGTCTACGAGAACACGCAGGATCCCGTGCACGTGGTGTACCTGCACACCCGCATGACGGGCGCGCAGTTTGGCGATGCCTCCGGCGCCGAACAGGAGCTCGACTTTGTCGAAACACCCTTGGGCATGATGAACGTGCAAACGCGTTTCTGGAAGAACCACTACTGGAACCGCACGACGGAATCCATCCTTCCCAACTGCAACCAGGGCGGAGCTATCTGGGAGACGGCCGACACGACAAAGCTGTTCCAGCGCGTCGCTTTCCTGCGCTGGATGGTACCGATCGACGATACCCATACCGTGACCATCGGATGGCGCATCTTTCGCGATGAACTCGACCCGCAAAAGATCGGGGATGCATCCAGGGTTGGCAAGCAGTCGATTGATTTTGTGGGCCAGACCGAGGAAGAGCGCTCCTACGAGCAGCGCCAGCGCTTCCCGGGAGACTACGAAGTGCAAGTGTCCCAGCGGGCGATCGCGGTGCACGCCAACGAGAATCTGGCCACCTCTGACCGGGGCGTTGCGACTTTGCGCCGCCTGATTCGCAACGCGATCCGGGCTGCTGGCCCAGTGCGATCGTCCACCGCGCCAGCCAAAGACGGCGTCATCGGCACCTACTGCCAGGACACGGTATGGCCTGCAACGGCGAACGCGACGCCTGCGAAAGGCGCGTTGGCCGAATTCGGACAACGGGTTGCTGCGACCATCCTCGCCAGCGGCCATCAAGACGAGGCTGGTCGGCGCGCGGGACTGCGCCAGATGCTGGAGACCGGGTACCCTCTCGAATAGAGCCGATCAGGACCGGCGCAGCGGCATAAATCCAGCCCCGCATGCTAAGGCGGCGGCTGCCGCCTGCGGATCCCGGACGATTGCGAGAAACGTCAGAAAGCGGGTACTTGCGAGGCCCAATCCTGGGTCGAGAACCAATAGGTACGCCTCTCCTTCAGGAACACCTGGTTTTTCGCAATCCATTCGTTGAGGTGCTTGAGCAGGGCCGGATTGCCCTTCTTGATACCCATGCCCTCGAAGCCACCCTCAAAGAGTTCGCTGTTCGCTCTGAACAGTTTGTCCGGCTGTTGCACGGACTTGAATGTTGGAAATGGTTCGGCACTGATCCAGACGTGGGCGTTGCCGTTGATCACCTCCTGTATTCCGAGGCCCATGTCGTCAAATTGCCGCAACGTTGCCTTCGGAAAAGTCCTTTCGATGTATCCGCAAGGCGACGACCCGCGTCGGCATGCAAACGTGACGCTGGTGCTGTTGTAGTCAGCAGGCCACGCAAGTTTGGAGGCCAGTTGCTTGTTGGCTGCCGCACCGAGACCGGATGTTGAGTACTGGTCGGTGAAGTCGATCTGCTCCCGCCTTGGCGGCGTGACAGTCATGCCGCCAATGATCACGTCGAATTTGCCGCCGATCAGCGACGGGATGATTCCATCCCAGGCGGTCGGCTGCAAGTCCAGTTCGACACCCAGGTCCTTCGCAACCTTGGCCGCGACATCAATCTCGAACCCCACAAACTTGCCCTGTTTGTCGCGCATCGCCCAGGGAACAAAAGTGGCGAAGCCGACCTTCAGGTTTCCGCGCTTCTTGATCGTATCGACCATATTCTCCTGGGCAATTGTCGGCTGCGCGGCGAGCAGGCTCGCCAATGCCATTGCAAAAATTCCCAGCGTACGTTTGAAAAGTTTCATGAACCTGACTCCTGAAAAAATGTAACGAACCCAACACCACCCAATCACCTTGGCGCATGCAAGCCGCGTGCCAATAGAGCTGCGTACGCGCCCATACCACTCCTGGACAATCGGTCAGCCCAACGCACTCGACCAAACGACCACAAGCGTTGAACTATAGCTGCGTCTGCGACACAAGATGCTGTCCAACACTTGACAGGTTTCATATGGATAAATTAAAGTTGCTCCAAGGTGAATTACATTCTGGCGGGATTTTTTCTTGTTGTCTAGTGGTTGATGCAGCGCGCGGAACCAGCGCGCACGCGACGTCAAACACTCGCCTCTGACGCCTGCGTCGTACGATGTGGCGCCTCAAGGCATCCGTTGTGGGGCACACTGAGGCGGATCACGTCGCTGTCTTCCAGGCCGGTTCAAGAGACCCGGTACAGAGTCCAATTGCGCCAGACGCTCAAGTAGCCCGCCATCTACTTGGGCAGCATTTTTTCGGCTAACTCAGGAGAAAACTTCAATGACCAAACGCTTACTATCCACGCTGCTGGCTGTGTTCACCGCCGCCACGCTCATGTCCAGCTTTCCGGTATCGGCCCAGACGGCAGCCAAGTCCAGGCTGCTGCGCGTGCAGGAGTCCAACGTCTTGCGCGTCGGAACCACTGGCGACTTTGTGCCCATGAGCTTCAAGGACCCTGCGTCCAACGAGTACAAGGGGCATCAGATCGACGCCGCCAATGAACTGGCCAAGGATCTCGGGGTCAAGGTCGAATTCGTTGTCACCGACTGGAAGTCGCTGGTCACGGCAACCCAGTCCGACAAGTTCGACATCATCATGACTGGCACCTCGATGTCGGTGGCACGTGCCAAAGCCATCGCATTCAGCGACCCGTGGGGCCGCAACGCGTTCTTCCCACTCGTGCTGAAGAAAAACGCCGCCAAGTACAAGGACTGGGAATCGCTCAACAATTCGAAGATCACAGTCGGTTTCAACCTCGGCACGACTTTCGAGCAGTTTGTGCAGAACTCCTTGCCGAAGACGAAGGTCAAGCGCGTCGAGTCGCCGGCCCGGGACTTTCAGGAACTGCTGGCTGGCAAGGTCGACTTCACGGTCACCAGCCTGATCGAAGGCGCGGCTCTCACCAAACAGTATCCAGAGCTTCAGATGATCCTGCTGGACAAGCCGCGCAACAGCATTCCGATGGCCTTCATTGTGGCGATCGATGACCAGCAGTGGCTCAACTTCATCAACAACTGGATCACCATCAAGCGCCAGACCGGCTACTTCACAGAGCTCAACAAACAGTGGGGCGTGGCCGGTCAGGAGTGAGCGCGCTGAGGTCGTCAACGTGTCGCTGAGCGGCCACATCGGCGCCTGGGTGGCCGGGTTCTCCACCACTCGCGCGCCTGTGTCCGCCAGGCACGAGGCCGGTCGGTGCCTGCTCGATGTCATTGGTGTCGCGATTGCAGGAAGCACGCACCCGACTTGTGCGCTCGTCCGCGATCTTGCACAAAACCAGTTCGGTGGCGGGCAGTGCACCATGCTGGGGAGCAACTCCCCGGCATCCGCGTGTGCTGCGGCACTCGTCAACGGAACTGCCGCGCACGCATTGGACCTGGACGACGTTTCCTATGACGGCATGGTGCACGCCAGTGCGGTGGTCTGGCCGGCGGCGTGGGCAGCGGCCGAGATGGCGGGTGCCCATGGTGAGCGGACGATGGATGCCTTTATTGCCGGTGTCGAGGTGCATTGCGCCCTTGGCCGTGCATTCACGCACGATCTATTCTGGCGCGGCTTCTGGACCACCGGATTGCTCGGCAGCATGGGTGCTGCTGCAGCAGCCGCCAAGGCACTTGAGCTGGACGCCAATGCGACCGACGCCGCAATCGGCATCGCCATGGCGCAAGCCAGTGGCCTGCGCGCCATCGTCGGAACGCCCATGAAAGCGGTTGCGTGCGGCATGGCTGCAGAGCTTGGTGTGCGTGCGGCCCTGATGGCCCGTGCCGGGATTCGCGCGCATGCCGACATGGCCAGCCATCCCCAGGGCTTCGCCACTCTGGTGAATCAGGGCGTGCTTGATCTGGCAGAGATCGGCAAGCTGGGCGACTATTACACCCTTGCGCAGCAGCCGATGGCATTCAAACAGTATCCGATATGCTCCTACGGCCAGGCTGCGGTGGAGGCGCTGCTCGACGTACTCGCGGCGCTCGGCACTGCACCTGCGCGGGTGCTCTGTGAAGTGCCGCAAACGGTGTTGGACAACATGCCTTACGGTCGGCCAGCCGACCCGACACAGGCGCAGTTCAGTGTCACTTTTGCGCTTGGCGCTGCGTTGGTGTTCGGCAATGTCGCGCCGGACCACCTCGATGCCGATACCTTGAACGATCCGCGCCTGACTGCTGCAATGGATCTTGTGGCGGTTCGCGTTGCCACCGATGGTGCGGCGGCGCTGGCACTTGCAGCGTGTCAGGAAGGTGCCATGGTGACGGCCTGGGACGGCGACGGCCGTTCGGTCAGCCGTACCGTCCGGGTGCCGACCGGCATGCCGCAGCGCCCGCTAAGTGATGCGCAGCTGCAGAAAAAATTCTTTGCATGTGTAGTGCCCGCCCTCGGCCGACCCGCAGCACATTCCTTGTGCGAGCGCGTCTTGCATCTCGAAGCCCTGGCCGACGTCCGCCAACTGATGGGCGCGCGACGGGCGCCGCACACTGAACCCATGACAGAGGACCTCCAGACATGACAGACACGCACAAAACTACCCAAACCGGCGCCAGCCGCACGGCGCGCCAGAACTACACCACGTCACGCCCCTGGGAAGCCGAAAACGGCTTCTCACGGGCGGTACGCATCGGCAACCTGGTAGAGACCAGTCTGTGCTCGCCAGCGGGCCCCGACGGCAGCATCCTGTATCCCGGGGACGTATACCGCCAGACCCAAGTCAGTCTGGCGATGATCGGCGACGCATTGAAAGCACTCGGGATGGGGTTCGAGGATGTAATCAAGACCCGCATCTACGTCGCCGATCCGACGCACTGGGTCGAGTCGGGCCGCGCCCATGCCGAGGTATTCAAGGACATCCGCCCGACGCTGGGTTGGATCTACATGAGCGCCTTCTTCCACCCGGACATCACGGTGGAAGTCGAATGCACTGCGTACCGGGCGCCTTGAAGCGTCTGCCACCCGGCTCGCAACGGTCGACGCCGGTTTTGCCGACGGCCTGCCAGTCGGGTTGCGGTTCATCGCGCGCCCGTTCGCCCAAGCCCCGATGCTTGCCGTGGGTCAGGCCTTCCCAAGTGCGCGCCAGTCCATCGCGGGAACACCGATAGCGCGGCACCACCTCAGAGGAAGCCGTCGTAGGGCTTCTGCACCACGCTGGCGTGGATGAATCGAATGAAGGTGATGAAGTCGAAGACCGGCAGTCCGGTCACCTGCTGGATGTCGGCCGAGAACGTGGGCAGGTTGGAACACTCCAGCAACATCGCCGCCATGTCGGGATGCCGATCGGAGAAGCGTTTGGCAATCCCGACAATCTCATTGCGCAGCAGTTCCACGTCCATATCGGTCCTCTTTCCACCCATGTGAGTTGCATAAAACTCGCGTGACTCCTCTATGCCTTCAATCACAACGTTCATTGCATCGGTGATGCCAGCAGTGCCCAAGAAGGAACTATCGAGCAGGCTCTTGGACGCGGTGAGGATGCCGATCTTGCGGTTGCCCACCATGCGGCTGAGCAGCGGAACATAGATGAGCGGCGAGGTGAAGACCGGTACGCCAGCCGCTGCCGCAAGGTGGTCTTGCACAGCAACAAAAAAGCCGCACGCAGTAACAATGGCGCGCACGCCCTCGTCACGCAATTCCATGGCCGCCTCGCGCAGCAGTTCAGCCCCAACAGGCGGTTTGCCATCGATCCAGCGGTCGGGCGTGGCGGGAACGTCGAACAGTCCCTTCACCACCTTCAGGCGAACCGGGAAGTCGTAACTCGAGGCGTTCGCCACGTCGCCCGGCAGCACCGGATAACGCCTGCCGTCGAACATCAAGATGCCGATCGCCTGGCCGTAGAGGGCGCGTCCGCCCTTGGCGATCATGACTGGCACGCAAACGCCAAGCAGGCGCTCCGGGCTTGCGGGCTGATCGGGCCAGGGGCCTTCGAACAGGTTTGGTCAGTCTTCAATTCCCGGGCTCCTCGATCTGCTCGACTACAAAAAGGCTTTCGGAGGGCGCAAAGTCCGCCGGCGGCGATTGCCACACCGCGCGACGCAGATTGTGCGGCATATTCGCGCTCCTTGGGCCGCCAGTCGCCGCCGCCGGCGTTTGCCAACCTGGCTGGCCAGACAGGCGCCTGCACAGCAACCCAGGACGACGGGTGCGGCGCACCCAGCGGACGACTGCGCCGCTGCCCGGCCGCACAGCGGCCCACCCCAGTCCATGGACCCCGACACGCGTGCGCGCGACGATACCGATGGCGCTCGGCTTCGCCCACTTCAACAGCACCTTCTTGTACCGATTCCCTTCCCCTTCTGGCCGCTTTGAGAACGGGATCTGGCCGGCGCAATTCTCTGGTCACTACAAAAGGGGCGAAGGTTCTTGAAAGCTGCGCCCCGGTCGGACGCATGGGCGAGTCGCCCCTTCCTGCCTGACAATCAGCGCAGCGCCAACGCGCGATTCGCCGCGACTCCATCTGGCGAGTCCATTGCCTTGCTTATCCATCCGCATGAACTTGCATAACATTGAAGCCTTCCTCGCTGTCGGCGAAACCGGCAGTTTCACAAGCGCCGCGCGACGCCTGCACAAGACGCAATCGGCGGTGTCCCAAGCCATCCGTCAACTTGAAGACGAGGTCGGTGCCGTGCTGATCGACCGCAGCGCGCGCAGCTTCGCCTTGACTGCAGCGGGAGAACTCTTGCGCAGCAAGGCTGCCCATCTGATCGACGACATCAAAAAGATGACGGCGCTGGTGCTCGAGCAGAGCAAGGCGCGCGTGCGACAGTTGCGCATCGGCATGGTCGATTCGTTTGCGACTGCCGTCGGGCCCGCCCTGATCCAGAGCATGCTCGACGAGGCGCTGAACCTGACACTGTGGTCCGACCTGACGCCCCGGCTCGGCGAGGCCCTGATCGAGAAGCGCGCGGATATCGTCGTGCTGAACGATGCGATGGAGGGGGAAACACACCTCACCCGCTATGAGTTGCTGCGCGAGCCCTTTGTCCTGCTGCTGCCAGCGACAATGGCCTGGAACGCGAGCGCACCGGACCTCGGACTGCTGGCGCGGGCGTACCCGATGGTGCGCTACGAAGCCCTTTCGCACATGGGAGCGCAGATCGACAGCCAATGCCGCCGCCTCAACGTGTCGCCGCTGCGCCGCGTTTCGGTCGATTCCACCGAAAAGCTGATCGCGGCTGTCGCCTCGGGCATTGGATGGAGCATCGGCACCCCGATCTCCCTGTTACGCTCCAGGGAGTACAGCCGCCAAATCCGGGTTATGCCTTTTCCTGGTGAGTCCTTTCATCGCCGCTTGTACATGCTGTCGCGGCGCGGCGAATTCGACGAACTGGCGCTGCGTCTGGCGCGGCTCGCCGTCACCGAGCTTGAAGGCCTCGTGTCGGGAGAACTGCGCAGGTTGTTGCCCCATTTCTACCCCGATATCTTTGTGACCAACGTGGCCGATATGAGGGCATCCTGAGCCTCTGTGGGCATCAAGATTGCTAATGCAGTGCAAACCGATTCATTAATGCGCAATGGAAGAACTTGTCTGCGGCTTGCCCGCTTCGCCGGTGTTGCCGATACTGCCCTAGGCGCCAGCGAGCCCCCAGGCTTTCCCGACTCCAGGACACGAATCCCATGAGCGATCCCACACCCATACCGATGCAAATGCCGGTCAAGTTCTCGGGCTACCACAAACCCAGGGACAGGCCGATCGAAGAATTGGTCTCGCGGGTCGGCCCAGGCACACCGGCCGGCGAATACCTGCGCCGCTACTGGCACCCGTTTGAGCTCGCCTGCGAACTTGGCAAACGGCCCAGTGTGGTGCGGGTGCTGGGCGAGGATCTGGTGCTGTTTCGCAACCTGTCCGGCACACCCGGCCTGGTGCACAAGCATTGTTCGCACCGCGGCATGTCGTTGGAGTTCGGCATCATCGCGCAGGACGGGATCCGCTGCAGCTACCACGGCTGGCTGTTCGCCAACGATGGCACCGTACTGGAGACCCCCGGCGAACCCGCCGAGAGCCCATTGCGGCACAAGGTCTGTCACGGCGCCTACCCGGTGATCGAGAAAGAGGGCGTGTTCTTCACCTATATGGGCCCGCCGGAATCGACGCCGGCTTTTCCGCTCATCGACGCCATCGTGATGCCGGAGAACACGATGAAGCCCTACCTGATTCATTCGCCCTGCAACTGGCTGCAGGTGACGGAGAACGCAATGGACCCGTTCCACGTCGCTTTCCTGCATACGCGCGTCTCCGGGCCGCAGTTCAGCGAAGTGTTTGCGACGCTGCCCATCGTCGACTACCACGAGACCGAGCGCGGCTTCTTCTACACCAACGCGCGCCGCGTCGGCGACTTCGTCTGGATCCGGATGCACGACTTCATGATGCCGAACTTTTCCCAAAACGGCGCCATCTTCGAGAACGTGAGCAAGGTGCGCTACTTTGGTCGCCCCGGCCTCACGCGCTGGGTCACGCCGGTGGACGACACCAACACCATGGTGATCGCGTGGCGGCACTTCAATGACCGCGACGACCCGATGCGCATGGGCCGCCCGCAGGACAACCGCAGCGGCAAGACCGACTTCTACGGTCAGAGCGGCGAGCAGCCCTATGAAGAGCGGCAGGATTCGCCGGGCGACTGGGACGCCTGGTGCAGCCTTGGCAAGATCGCAAGCCATGAGCGCGAGAACCCCGGCATGACCGACCGCGGGGTCGCCATGCTGCGCCGACGCATACGGCGCGATATCAACAACCTGGCCAATGGTATCGAGCCCCTGCCCCTGCAGCCCAAGGATGGGCCAACGATCCCGACCATGGGCGGCGACACCATACTGCGCGTACCACCTACCGATCAGGATGACCGCGAGCTGATCCTCC
>JAJAZK010000136.1 GCA_026785765.1 Rhodoferax sp.
GACGTGATCCATGCCAGCGGCGGCTACCCGGTAGAGCCAGTGGACTTGCATGCGTCGATCCGGCACCTGGACTGCTTGTCCGACATCGCCAAGCTCACCGACAAACCGTTTCACGTCTACTCCCTGGGCCAGCAGCGTAATGAGGACGGCCTTGAGATTGCGCGGATTGCACGGGGCATCAGCCGCGAACAGATGGAGCGCGAGCCATCGCTGTTTTCCATCATCAACAGCTCGTCGCCGTTGCGCTTGGATACGCCAATGCTGCAGGGCATCATCGAGATGTCGTCGCGCAACCAGATCATCATGCTCACGCCGTTTACGCTGGCTGGAGCCATGGCGCCGGTGACCATCGCGGGTGCGCTGGCGCAGCAAAATGCGGAAGCATTGGCCGGAATCGCGCTCACGCAGCTGGTGCGACCGGGTGCGCCGGTGGTGTACGGCGGCTTCACCTCCAACGTGGACATGAAGACAGGCGCCCCCGCCTTTGGTACGCCCGAATACATGAAGGCCGTATTGGCCGGTGGCCAGTTGTGCCGCAAGTACGGCATCCCGTATCGCACCTCGAACGTCTGCGCCGCCAATACCGTGGACGCGCAGGCCGCGTACGAGTCAGTGTTCTCCCTTTGGGCCGTGATCCAGGGGGGCGGCAACTTCATCATGCATTCGGCGGGATGGATGGAGGGCGGTCTGACGGCTTCGTTCGAGAAATTCATTGTCGACGTGGACCTGTTGCAAATGGTCGCCGAGCTGCTGACACCGCTCGATGTCAGCCCGGCTGGCCTCGGGCTCGACGCCATCCGCGATGTGGGTCCGGGCGGCCACTATTTCGGCACGGCCCATACGCTGGAGCGGTTTGAGACGGCCTTTTACGCGCCCATCATTTCCGATTGGCGCAATTTCGAGACCTGGGAGCTGGCTGGCAGCCCGACCGCGATCCAGAAGGCCAATGCCGTGTGGCAAAAGGAACTGGCGGCTTACGAGCGCCCGCCGATGGACGCTGCGATCGAGGAAGAACTGGACGCATTCGTAAGCCGGCGCAAGGCCGAGGGCGGCGTGGCGACAGATTTCTGAAGCGGACGAATATGAAGGCGAACGAACGAGAGACTCCCAAAGGAAGCAAGACGTGAAGACAACAGCGCAAGTGGTCGTGATTGGTGGTGGTGTGGTGGGTTGTTCGGTGCTCTACCACCTGACAAAAAAGGGCTGGAAGGATGTGCTGCTGCTCGAGCGCGACCAGCTGACCTCGGGTTCGACCTGGCATGCGGCGGGTGGTTTTCACACCCTCAACGGCGACCCGAACGTGGCGATGTTGCAGAGTTATACCGTGGGCCTGTACAAGGAACTCGAGGAGATTTCCGGCCAGTCCTGCGGGCTGCACCTGTCGGCTGGTGTCATGCTGGCGGACACCCCCGAGCGCATGGAGTTCCTGAAAACCACCGTGGGCAAAGGGCGTTATCTGGGCATGGACACCCAGATCATTTCGGTCAGCGAGGCCAGGAAGTATTTCCCGCTGCTCGAGGAGCGTCACTTCGTTGGAGCGTTGCTGGATCCGAATGAGGGCCATCTCGATCCGTCGGGAACGACCTATGCCTACGCCAAGGCCGCGCGTCTTGGCGGCGCCACGATTGAGGTGCAGACAAAGGTCGAGTCTCTCGAACAAAAGTCCGATGGCACCTGGCGCGTCATTACCAACAAGGGCGTGGTCGAGTGCGAGCATGTGGTCAATGCCGGCGGACTGTGGGCACGTGAGGTCGGGCGCATGGTGGGCATCGAGTTGCCGGTGCTGGCGATGGAGCATATGTACCTGGTGACCGAAGAGGTGCCCGAAATCGTGGCTTACAACAAGGCCACGGGCAAGGAAGTGGGCCACGTCATCGATTTTGGCGCCGAGTGTTACCTGCGCCAGGAAGGCAAGGGCATGGTGCTTGGTGCCTACGAGCGTGCCTGTGTGCCATGGTCACCCAGGGAGACGCCCTGGACCTTCGGCCAGGAGCTGCTGCAACCCGATATCGACCGCATTGCGCCATCACTGGAGATCGCCTTCCGGCATTTCCCGGCACTCGAGCACATCGGGATCAAGCGCATCATCAACGGACCGTTTACCTTCGCACCCGACGGCAATCCATTGGTTGGCCCGGTGCAGGGCCGTACCAACTTCTGGTCGGCCTGTGGTGTGATGGCCGGCTTCAGCCAGGGCGGCGGCGTGGGCCTGGCGTTGTCCAATTGGATGGTGGACGGCGACCCAGGGTTCGACATCTGGGGCATGGACGTAGCCCGTTACGGCGACTGGGCCACCCGCACCTATACCAATGCCAAGGTGCGTGAGAACTATTCGCGCCGCTTCAGCATCCGCTTCCCGAACGAGGAGTTGCCCGCAGGACGCCCGTTGCAGACCACGCCTCTGTATGACACTTTCCGCGCTCAGGGCGCGGTGATGGGCGATTCCTGGGGTATGGAGACACCGCTTTGGTTTGCGCCCCCCGGAGAGAAGGCCGAGGACATCGTGTCGTTTCACCGGTCCAACGACTTTGCGCCGATCAAGGCCGAGTGCCTGGCGGTGCGCAACGGCGTTGGCGTGACCGAGATCGCCAACTTTGCCAAATACGAAATAACCGGCACGGGAGCCCAGCAGTTCCTGCTCAAGGTGATGACCAACACCATGCCCAAGCTCGGCCGCCTCATGTTGACGCCAATGCTCAATCCGCAAGGCAAGATCATTGGCGACTTCACGATTGCCAAGGCGGCCGAGAACCGGTTCATGATGTGGGGCTCCAGCCAGGCGCAGGTCTACCACATGCGCTGGTTCGAACAGCATCTGCCAAAGGATGGTTCGGTACGAGTCGAGCCGTATGGCATGAAGCTCATCGGCTTGTCCATTGCCGGTCCCAGGGCGCGCGACTTGTTGGCGCGCCTGACCGACGACGATGTGTCCAACGCCGCATTCAAGTTCATGGACTATCGCGAGATGGAGGTGGCCACGGTGCGGGCCAAAGTCAACCGGGTGACCTATACCGGCGTCCTGGGTTATGAAATCTGGGTCGCGCCCGAGTACCAGTTGCGCCTGTACCAGGCCATCATGGCCGCCGGGGCCGATCTGGGCATCCGCAACTTTGGCATGCGCGCGCTGTTGTGCCTGCGCCTGGAAAAGAACTTTGGCACGTGGTTTCGCGAGTTCCGACCGATTTACGGGGCTTTCGAAGCCGGGCTGGACCGCTTCATCAAGCTCGACAAGCCCGACTTCATCGGCAAGGCGGCCGCA
>JAJAZK010000137.1 GCA_026785765.1 Rhodoferax sp.
CCATGCAGGTGTTTGGCGTCGCTGAGTTTGCGTCCCGCATCGGGCCCGCCGCGGGGGCCTGGGTAATGGGCGCCAGCCTGTACCTCGGGGTCCGGCGCTGGCACGGCGCGCACCTCGCGGGCATCACGCTGCTGGTCCTTGCGACCTGTCCCCTGTACTTCGTCGCGGCCCAGTATGTCAACCATGACATGCTCGTGGCTGGGCTGATCACCGCCGCCATACTGGCCTGGGTGCGTGGCTTCGAGCAACCGGCTGCGCCGGGTGCTGGCTGGCTGGTGCTGGGGTGGCTGGCGTGTGCGGGCGCGGTGCTTGCCAAAGGCCTGATTGGTATGGTGTTGCCGTTACTGGTCGTTGGTCCATGGTTGCTGGTGCAAGGTGGGTGGCTCGCGCCATTGCGGCTACTGCAGCCGCTCGGCGTGCTCGTCTTTGTGATCGTAGCGGTACCCTGGTTTGTAGCAATACAGATGCGCTTCCCGGGTTTTTTTGATTACTTTTTCATCGAGCAGCACTTTCGCCGTTTTGCCCAGTCGACATTCAATAACGTAAAGCCGTTCTGGTTTTTCCTGGCGATGTTGCCGCTGCTGACGTTGCCCTGGAGTGTGCGTTTGGTGTCGGCTGCGCGTCTTGTCTGGAGACGGCGCGACCCGCGCGCCATTTTGTATGTGTGGTGGGTGCTGGTGGTGGTTGGGTTCTTCTCGTTGCCGAGCTCCAAGCTCGTTGGTTATGGGTTGCCCGCGCTGGCACCTTGGTGTGCCTTGTTGGCCATGTCGCTGGCGTCGGTGCGCCCACGCGTGTTGGGCTGGATTGGGGGAGCGGCGGCATTGCTGTGTCTGCTCATCGTGGCTGGTCTGACGTGGCAGGGACCCAAGTCCAATCGCGGCGTAGCGCTGGCGCTTGCCGGGCAGATCGCACCGGGCGAGCCGGTGGTGATGGTCGACGACTACTTCTACGATGTGCCGTTTTATGCGCGCCTGCCGCAGCCGGTCATTGTTGCCGGAAGCTGGACGGATCCGGCGTTTACCAGGCGCGACAGCTGGCGCAAGGAGTTATTCGAAGCCGGTCGCTTCCAGCCGCAGCGCGCGCGCGAACTGCTGCAGCCCTTGTCCGCAGCGACTGGCTTGGCCTGTGGCAGCAAGCGGATCTGGTTCATCGTCGAGCCGGCCGCGGCGCAGCAGGTGGCAGATTTGCCCGGCGCGGCGCGGGTCTTTGCAGATGCAGCCAGCGAGTTATGGTTTGTGGCAGCGGCCCCGTGTCGCTGAGCGCGTGCCAACGCTTCAGCAGTTCATCCGCTACGGCAGCGTCGGCGCGCTGGCCACGGTGGTTCACTATCTGTTGCTGGTGTTGGCGGTTGAACGTGCCGACTGGGCCCCGTGGTGGGCCTCGGGCTTGGGTGCTGTCGTTGGCGCCCAGGTCGCTTATCTCGGCAACCGCTGGCTGACCTTCGCGCACGCCGGGTCAGCCAGAGTCTCCTGGCCGCGATTCCAGCTGACTGCGCTGGCTGAAGCCGTGGTCGGCATGGTGTCTGTTGCGTTTGCCGTCTGGCTTGGCTGGCATTACCTGTGGGCCCAGGTGCTGGCAACGTTGTTCAGCCTGGTGCTGACGTTTGCCATCAACCGTAGTTGGACGTTTCGTTGATCATGGTGTTGTTGGCGCCAGTTGCCAGACGCGCCCGGGTTGCACTTGCGCCTGTGCCAGATCCTGTGGCCAGGCATCACTTTCGAAGTACGCCAGTTCGCGTGCGCGTGCTTGCGCAATCGGGTCTGCTGCAACGCTGGCGTCGCCGCTCCCGGGGTGGCAGAACAGGAGAGCTCCGCCAGCCGGTATCCGGGCTATCCAGCGCTGCATCAGCAGGCGGTAGTGGGACGTCCGAAAATCGTGGACGCCCAGCAACATGGGGTTGTGCAGCAAGCCGCGTTTGTCGAGTTCCGTTGCCAGCGCCGTTGCGCCCGTGTGCCGGATCAGCCAGCGTTTGCGGCCGAACCCGGGTCCTGGCAGCAATGCCGTACTGCGCACCGCGGCGCGCGGATGCAGTTGCTCCGCCATATCGAGAATGATGGACCGCAGGCCGGGCAAATGGTGTACATGCTGGTGCCCGTCCACGTGCGCCGGATCGGACCCGGTGGCGTCGCGGAAGGCTATTAGCTGCCTGTGAACCTCGATGCGCAACTCGGCAAGTGGCAACTGCCGCAGATGGGCGCGCAGGATCAGTTCTGACAGGCCGGGCAGTGTCGGCCAGAGTGCCGCCAGCCGGCGGCTCAATGGGCGCCCCTCGGTCAGGTTGACATGCAGTCCCACATCCACAGACCGCGGCAGATTTGCCAGCAAACCCGCGTCGCTGACCCAGGGCGGCGTGTTGGTAATGCACGAAATTGCGCTGATCCGCTGCGCCCGCGCCAGCCGGGCGATCGCGCTCGACACGCCAGGCGCCAAGCCGAAGTCGTCGGCACACACCGCCAGTGTGCGCCAGCCGGATGCGTCAGACGGCTTCAAGGGCGCTTGCCTGTGTTTCCCGGGTGGTGGTCCCATTGCTGCGACCGCCCTGCATCTGCACCACATAGATCGGCCGCTGCTTGACCTCGTCGAAAATGCGCCCGACGTATTCGCCCAGAATACCAATCGACAGCAATTGCACACCACTGAGAAACATGACTCCTGCTGCTACCGTGGCCCAGCCCGGCTCCTGGACACCGAAGATGAAATACTCCACCACGATCCACGTGCCGTAAGCCAGCGCCAGCGCGGCAATCACCACACCCACACCGCTCCACCAGCGCAAGGGTGCGTTGCTGAACGCCGTCACCCCGGTAAACGCCAGCCGCGCCAGGCTGCGCAGCGAAAAGGAACTGCGGCCGCTCAGCCGCGGGCCGGGTGTGTACGGGATGACGACGGTGTGGAAACCGACCCACGCATACAGACCTTTCATGAAGCGATTGCGTTCCGGCAGGGATTTGAGCACGTCCACCACCCGGCGGTCCATCAAGCGGAAGTCGCCCGCGTCGACCGGCATGGCGGTGGCCGGATTGCGATTGACGATGGAATAGAAGATCGCGGTACCGAGGCGCTTGGCGAGGCTCTCGTCACTACGCGCATGACGCGCGGCGCACACCATGTCGGCACCTTGCTGCCAGCTATCGAGCATTCTCGCAATCAAGGCGACCGGGTGCTGCAGGTCGGCGTCCATCAGCACGACCACGTCGCCACCCGCATGGTCAATGCCAGCCGTCAGTGCCGCCTCTTTGCCAAAGTTGCGTGACAACTGCAAGTAACGCACGCCCGGCCGTGTCAACCATGGCGCCAGCGCGTGCGCCGTGCCGTCCTGACTTCCATCGTCAACCACGATCACTTCCCAGCGCTCGCTCAGGGTCGCAAGCTGCGCCGTCAGGCCCAGCAAGAGCGGTTGCAAGTTGGCCTCCTCGTTGAACGCTGGCACGACGCAGCTGATGAACGGGTGCCGAATTCGGGGGGCTGTGATCGTCGTCTGCCGCTGTTGGAAGGCGTTGTCTGCCAGGCTATGGGAGGCTGGCTGCGGCGCTATGGCCGTGGGCACAACGCGGGGAACCGGGTTGGGGCGGGCGAACCGAAACCGGCAGACGAGCCAGGCACAGGCCCAGCCCAGCAGGACACCGGCGAACACGTCGGACGGAAAATGCAGACCCAGGCTGACCCGGCTCCAGGCGATCAGCGCCGCAACGCCAACAGCGCCCATCCCCAACAGCCAGCTTCGGCTCGTCATAACAACCGCGGCGGCAAACGCAAAGGCAACACTGGCATGGGCGCTGGGAAAACCGGCGCCGCCGCCATGGGGTAGCCATGCCGTTCCAAGGCCCATCACAAATGGCCTGGGCATTTGAAACAGCGGCTGGCCAATCTTTGTCAGAGTCCAGGCGAACGCCATGGCCAGGAGGATTCGCCACACACTGCCGCGCCGGTTGGTATCAGCCATCACCAGCGCGCCAATCATGCCAGCGAGCACCCACTGGGGCAACTCCTGCGAAGCAAAACTCGCCAGTGCAAGCAGCCTTTCCGGCGTAGCGCCAGTGGCGTTTATCCACAGGAAGATGGTGGTGTCAAGTGCAAACATGGTACCCATCCTACAGAGTGCTGCGGCAAGTGTGCCGCCGGACGATTACGTCCCTGTTTGCCGGGGCGCTGCTTGTTGGGTCCATAGGCCGGGCGTCAATTAGGGTGTAGCTGAACAGGTTCACGGTCCAACCGAACAAGGCGGTAATGCGAGTGTTCATGCATGCGCCATTGTCTCGCGACGCGGTAGGGACAGCGCATGCCCGTTTGGAGTTTGGGATGGCACAGTAAAATCTGGTCGGTTACCATGCGGTTACACAGGCTCCATAACCTCTGTAACGCCTGGCCGGACGCCACTCACCTCAGGGGAATCCATACCATGGCACTTGTCTCGATGCGCGAACTGCTGGACCACGCCGCCACCCATGGCTACGGCATTCCAGCCTTTAATGTGAACAATCTGGAGCAGGTGCAGGCCGTGATGGCGGCCGCTGACGAGACTGGCGCTCCAGTGATCCTGCAAGCCAGTGCGGGCGCGCGCAAATATGCCGGCGAGCCGTTTATCAAACACCTGATCCAGGCAGCGATCGAGGCCTACCCGCATATTCCGCTGGTCATGCACCAGGACCATGGGCAGAGCCCGGAGGTCTGCCAGGGCGCGATCGACCTTGGTTTCAGCTCGGTGATGATGGACGGGTCGCTGATGGCCGACGGCAAGACCATTGCCAGCTATGACTACAACGTCGAGGTCACGCGCAAGGTCGTGGGCTTGGCACATGCCACTGGCGTCACGGTGGAGGGCGAACTGGGCTGCCTGGGCTCCCTGGAAACCATGCGCGGCGACAAGGAAGACGGCCACGGTACCGAGGCCACCATGACCATGGACCAGTTGCTGACCGACCCCGAGCAGGCAGCGGATTTTGTCAAACGCACGCAACTCGATGCCCTGGCCATCGCGATTGGCACCAGCCACGGTGCCTACAAGTTCACCCGCAAGCCCACCGGCGACATTCTGGCGATTGGCCGCATCCAGGAAATCAACCGCCGCCTTCCGAATACGCACCTGGTGATGCATGGTTCAAGCAGTGTTCCGCAGGACCTGCTGGCGGTTATCAACCAGTTTGGTGGTTCCATCAAGGAGACCTACGGTGTGCCGGTGGAAGAGGTACAGAAGGCGATCAAGTTCGGGGTGCGCAAGATCAATATCGACACCGATATCCGTCTGGCGATGACGGCTGCCGTACGCAGGTTCATGGCGGAAAACCCGGACAAGTTCGACATGCGCGACTGGCTCAAACCGGCGCGCGAAGCGGCCAAGCAGATCTGCCGTGAACGCTATGTGCAGTTTGGTTGCGAAGGGCAGGGTTCGAGGGTCAAGGGGCGCAGCCTGCAAATGGTGGCTGGCGAATACGCGCGCGGGGAGCTGGCACAGGTGGTGCATTAACAGCCTGTCAAGGTCAGCCC
>JAJAZK010000138.1 GCA_026785765.1 Rhodoferax sp.
CCAACTGGAGCAATTCACATTGCTTCAGCACGAGGGGGACCCGCTTGGCTGGGAGCGGTGGTTCGATAACATCGGCGTTGCGCATCCATCGCCGCGCCTGGGGCCGCGGTTCGATCCTTTCTCCATGCTGATCAAGGCGTCTGCCGCCGGTCTCGGAGTGGCGCTGGTACCCCGCTGCATCATCGATCCAGAGCTCAAGTCGCGTCAGATTGCGATCGCGTTCGACGCGCCCTATGCCTCCGGCCTGGGTTACCACCTCATCTATCCCGAGCGCCGCAGGGGATCGCCTCCGATCGATGCCTTGCGTCACTGGATCCAGGCCATGGCATTGCTGCAGGCGGACGACTGGCGAGTCCCTGCAGGAACTGCGCCAAAAGGATGACGCGCATGCAGAACCGACAGGTCATCGATTCAATGAATCGGCGCAACTGGAAGGTTCATTCTTGGCCAACGAACCGATTCCCCCGTTCAGCACCTTCGAGCGCTGATTCACATTTCAAACCAAAGGAGATTTTTCATGAGCATCAACAGAAGACAGGTACTTGCCTGCGCTGCCGCGGCGGCCACTGTCGGCCTGCCACGCCTGGCGTCCGCACAGACCACCACCACCATTCGTTGGGGTACGGTACTGGCAACCAGCCACCCCGAAGTGCAAATGATGGAACGCATCGCCAAAGACGTGAAGGAGAAATCCGGCGGCCGCATTGATATCCAGGTGTTCCCCAACAGCCAGTTGGGCTCCGCCAAAGACATGATCGAGGCCGTCTCTGCCGGCGCCTTGCAAATGATCTGCGACGGCCCTGGCCAACTCGGCGCTTTCTT
Source organism: Rhodoferax sp. (assembly GCA_026785765.1). Classification (GTDB taxonomy): domain Bacteria; phylum Pseudomonadota; class Gammaproteobacteria; order Burkholderiales; family Burkholderiaceae_C; genus CAISIP01. The sequence goes on from JAJAZK010000138.1 coordinate 823, forward strand.
GCCTGCGCTCTCAGTGCTGGAAGCACCTTACCTCTGGCGCGACGCGGCTCACCTCGGCAAAGCCTCCAACACGCCGTTCTATATCAAGCAAAACGTTGACCTGGTGGTCAGGCGCGGCATGCGCATGCTCAACGTCAGCTATAACGGCAAACGCCACCTGACCACCGGCACGAAAGCGGTTCGCATCCCTGCCGACATGGTGGGTTTCAAGTTGCGTGTACCCCCGATTGACGTGTTCCGCGCCATGTCCGAAGCTTGGGGCGCACGCGCCACTCCCATGGCTTTTGGTGAGCTCTACGTGGCCCTGAAACAAGGGGCGGTAGACGGCCAGGAGAACCCCTTGCCCACCATCAACAGCGGCAAATTCTTTGAAGTGCAGAAGTACCTCGTACTCACCCAGCACATCATCACGCCGCGCTTGTTCATCATCAACGATGCCTTCTGGAAAGGCCTCCGGTCCGCCGACCAGGATGTTTTGCAAACCGCATTTGCCGCCGGTGTATCTTGGCAAGACAAGGAAATCCTGAATCAGGAAGATACGCTGGTGGACACCTTCAGGACCGCTGGCATGACCATCATCAAACCGGACCTGGCCCTGTGGCGCAAGCCGGTGCTGGATACCCTGCCCGCCCTATTCGCCGAAAAGTGGGGCAAGGGCACCTTTGAGACGCTGGCTGCACTGTGAAAACAACCCGCTTTGACGGCCTGCTGTATGCGGTCGCGGGTGTATTCGTGGTGGCCCTGCTTTTTGCCGTCATGGCGGGCGTTGTCTCCCGGGGCCTGGGCAACCCATATGCCTGGACGGAAGAAGTCTCTGGCTTCTTGATGGTCTGGTTGGTTTGCCTGGGCTGGATGATTGCGACAAGGCGCAATGCGCACATTCGTATCCGCTTCTTCCAGGACCTGTTGCCTGGCAAGTCCAGGCGCATCAGCGAGGTCATCATCCAGTTGTCCGTTGCACTGCTGGGCGCCGTGGTGGCCTGGCAGAGCATCCACCTCATCCAGGTGAATTCCGATATTGAAGCCATCTCGCTGCCCATCTCCACTGCGTGGATGTATGTTCCGCTGCTGCCCGCTGGCATCGTGACGTTTGTCCAGGCGGTCACCGACTTGTACCGGCAGGTTCGGGGAGTATCAGCAGCTGAAGAGAAGTTGGCATGATTGGTTTGATATCGAAAATTTCGGGGGCTTGGCTGCTCAGCATATTTGCCGGGTTTCCGCTGTATGCCTCGATGGCACTGGCGGCACTGGCATTGATGTGGTTTGGCGGTATGCCGATCAGCACCCTGCCGCAGAAAATGGCCGGGTCGATGAACTCCTTTCCCATCATTGCGGCACCGCTGTTCATCTTGATGGGCAGCATCTTGTCTGCGGCCCAAATCACCGACCGCATCGTGGCGTTTGCCACGGCAGTGATTGGCTGGGTACGTGGTGGTTACGCGCACGCCAGTATCTTGACCAGCATGATCTTCGCTGGCATGGTGGGCTCGGCGGTGGCCGATGCAGCAGGCTCCGGTGCGATTGAAATTCGCGCCATGAAAAAAGCCGGCTACAAACCTGAGTCGGCCGCTGCGATCACCGCAGCCGCAGCCACCATTGGGCCGATCATTCCGCCATCGCTGCCCATGGTGATCTATGGTGTGACGGCAGACGTGTCCATTGGCAGGCTCTTCATGGCCGGAGTGGTGCCGGGCGTGTTGATGGCCGTGTCGCTGATGGTGATGGTGGCGTTCGTCGCCAAGCGCGCAGGCATGGTGGGCAAAAAGTTTGGAGGTTTTGGCCAAATTGCCAAAACATTCTTCCGCGGCTTCTTTGCCTTGATGACGCCGGTGGTCATTCTGGGCGGCATGTTCAGCGGCCTGTTCACACCCACTGAAGCCGCTGCGGTGGCCTGCGTCTATGCCCTGTTCCTGGGTTTTGTCGTGTACCGCACGCTGCGCGTGAAGCATCTGTTGCCCATACTCATCGAGACCGCTGAAACCACCGGACTGGTGATGGCGCTGGTGATGGCAGCGGGGGCTTTGGGCTGGTGCCTGTCGATATCCCGGTTGCCGCAGATACTGACACCGTGGATCGTCGCCAACATAGACAGCCCGTTGATGTTTTTACTGTTGGTCAACCTGCTCCTGCTGCTGGTGGGCTGCTTCATGGAGGCCTTGGCTGCTTTGCTGATCCTCATTCCCATTCTCGTGCCTGCGGCCATTGCCTTGGGCATTGACCCGGTTCAGTTCGGTGTCATCATGGTGCTCAATTTGATCATTGGCACCATCACTCCCCCCGTTGGCGTGGTGCTGTTTGTGGTGACCCGGATTGCGGAGGTGAGTTTCCAGACAATGACGCGAGTCATCTTGCCCTGGATGATTCCACTCTTGGTGGTGCTGGCTGCCATCTCGGTGTGGCCGAAACTGACCTTGTGGCTGCCCGGTCTCCTGATGCCGTGATCGATTCATTGCAGTGTGGGTAGACGTGAAACAAGATCAACCGGCTCGCCCTGGGTGGGCGGGCATGCCTCCAGGCCCAGGGTCGCTGCGCGACGCCAAAGCTGCTACCAGGAAGGAGACAGGCATGGTCAAGCGAGCAATCGATCTGTATTGCCGACTGCTGTCGGTGCTGCTGGTGGCAGCACTGGCGCTGATGGTGGTGCTGGTGTTTGGCAACGTGGTGCTGCGCTACGGATTCAACTCGGGCTTCACC
>JAJAZK010000139.1 GCA_026785765.1 Rhodoferax sp.
GAACGGACCAGGTGTACGCCGTGGTCGTCAACCGCCAGGGTGAGGTGCTGGCCAGGGCCGAGGGCATGTTCGATGCCGGCAAGGCGCGGAACCTGCGCGAAACCCTGCAGCAGCGCGGTTACTAGCAGCCTGTCGGGCTTTCCCCGCAATTTATTCTCAGTTTTCGTCATCAAACCCCGGCGTGGCGCGTTAAGAATTGAGGTCGATTTTGACTGGTATGGGAGTTCAAGATGAGTCGGTTTGTGACGGTAGATAGGAACACTGCATACCTGCTGCCACCTTCTGTGAACGACTGGTTAAAAGAAGACCACTTGGCCCGTTTCATTGTCGAAGTCGTTGACCAACTCGACATCTCCAACATCACCCGCAAGTACGCCGGGCGTGGCTCTGCAGCACACCATCCATCGACCCTGCTGGCCCTTTTGGTTTACGGCTACGCCAGTGGCATCTTCTCCAGCCGCAAGATTGAACGCGCCACCTACGATTCAGTGGCCTTTCGCTTTATTGCCGCTGGCACCCACCCCGACCACGACACCCTCGCCACCTTCCGCCGGCGCTTTCTGGGTGAACTCCAAACCCTGTTTCTGCAAGTTCTTGAACTCGCAAAAGAGATGAAGTTGCTCAAGCTGGGCACGGTCTGCCTGGACGGCACCAAGATCCACGCCAACGCTTCGCGCCACAGTGCACTCTCGCACGGGCACATAGAAAAGCTCGAAGTCCAGCTCAAGGCTGAAGTGGCTGAGCTCTTTGCCTTGGCCGAATCGGCAGATCAGGCCAACATCCCGGACGGGGTGAGTCTGCCCGATGAGATCAAACGCAGAGAAGACCGGCTCGCAGTGATGGCACAAGCCAAGGTCAAGATTGCGGCACGCGCTGCTGAGCGTTACGCCGCAGAGAAAGTCCGCTACGAGCAGAAGATGGCCGCGCGCGCTGCCAAGCAAGAACAGACAGGCAAGAAGCCCGGCGGCAAGCTTCCCCACGCACCGCAACCCGGCCCCAAGGCCACCGACCAGATCAATCTCACCGATGAAGAGTCGCGCATCATGCCCGTGTCTGGTGGTGGCTTTGAGCAAGCGTACAACGCCCAGGCAGCGGTGGATGCCACCACCATGCTGGTGGTGGCCACCGGGGTGACGCAGGCACCCAACGACAAGCAGCAGATTGCACCGATGCTCGGCACGCTGGCGGCACAGCCACAAACACACCAACAGGTGGAGCACCTGATTGCCGACACGGGCTTCTTCAGCGAAAAGAACATGCAGGCCTGTGAAGCAGCCCAGATCACCGCGCTGATTGCAGTGGCCCGTGATGAGCACCATCCCGACTGGCGCGAGCGCCACAGCGCGCCCGCTCTTCTACCGGATAACGCAACGCCGGCGCAAACCATGTCGCACCGCTTGCAAACAAAAGCTGGGCGCGCGCTTTACGCATTGCGCAAGCAGACCGTTGAGCCGGTGTTCGGTGTCAATCAAGTCGGTGCTGGGGTTTCGCCAATTCTCCATGCGTGGTTTGGACAAAGTGCGCGGCGAGTGGAGCCTGGTGTGTCTGGCGTGGAATTTGAAGCGTATGGCCGTCTTGCGCCAGAAATCCGTCCAATGCATCTGAAATGCATAGAAAGCAGCTCGAATTCAGCCAAAACAGGGAATAAATAGCCGAAAGTGCCTAAATATTAAGCAACTCGCTTCCCCGCCGGAAGTACGGCCTCCGTTCGGGCTTCAAGTCCGACAGGCTGCTAGTCTTACTGTGTCACTTAACAATGCAATCTCCCGGCCCGTAGACAGCATGGACATCGGGGAAGATTACGAGCCAGGAGCGCTCCGACACGTAGTCGCAAGGAAGTGATTGAGAATGGGACGTGGCGCTGCATGCGCCGGGCTTCCCCGAGGCTTGTAATGCGTGGGTAGGGCAGGTTCCTGGCGTTGCGCAGAGTTTTTTTTACCCCCGACTTCATCGGGGTGCTGCAGGCGCTGGGTCAGCAAGAAGCCGTAGGCGGCGATGCTCAGGGCAGCGTGATGATGAAAGCCCCGCCAGCCGCGTCCTTCGTAGTGCCCCAGACCCAGGTCTTGCTTGAGATCCTGGTAGTCCCGCTCGATGCGCCAGCGCATCTTCGTTTCAAACACCATGCGCCCCAGCGCCATGTCCTCAGGCAGCGTGGACAGCCAGTACTTCAGCGGCTCTGCGTCCCCATGGGGCCACTCGATGAGCAGCCACTCGGGCGGGCGCCATTCACCCCGCAGACTGTCGCGGTGCGCTGCTCGCACCCTCACGCGGGCAAAGCGCGAACTCAGCTTGGCGTTCGTGCCTTCGCGCCAGGTGACGTTATGCCAATGCTCAGGGCCCAGCTCAAAGGCCAGCTCCTTGATCGATTGGGGCTGATGCTGGGGCTGCGCTTTGCCTCCCAAGCGCAGCCGCGTGGGGACGTTGCCGCGGCCGCTGTAGGCCGCTGGCGGCAAGGGTTCGCGCCCGGGCGGCCAGACCGTGACACTGCCGGTTACGCCCACCGCGTAGCGCAGGCCCAACTCGCTCAGGCGTTCACGGAACGCCGTGTCGATGCCGTAGCCGGCATCGGCCAGGACACAATGGCGGGGAGCACCCTGGCTCATCAGGCGCTCGATTTGCCGCAGCGCCATTTGCGGCTTGGTCGCAAACTGCAGCTCTTGGGGAACGCCGGCCTTCTGGCGCCGCGGCGCATCGTCGGCCCACTCGCGCGGCAGATACAGCTGCCAGGCCACCGGCAAGCTGGCCGCCTCGCACGCCAGCGAAACGCTCACGGCCACCTGGCAGTTGTCTTGCTTGCCCAGCATCCCGCAGTACTGGCGGGCTACACCGACCGAATGGCGCCCCTGCTTGGGAAAGCCGGTGTCATCGATGATCCACCAGGCGCCGTCTGTGAAGTCCATCTTGGGCACCACCCATTGGCACACGCGCAGCAGCATCTGCTCTTGCGACCAATCCGAGTCGGCCACGAAGTGGTGCAGCGACTGGTGGCGCGAGCGCGTCTTCATCGGGTCTATGTGCGCGGCCATCGGCTCCACGCTCTTGCGCTGCAGCGGCGACATCAGTCCCGTGCAGTACCCGCGCAATCCGGCGTGCCGGTCCGCGTGGCCCAAGCCTTCACCCAGATGGGCCATGTAGCGATCAAACTCTTGCAGTTCGTCCATCAGGCTCACCTTTCACATGAAGATGTGTGGATAATGCCTTTATTTATAACACAGTAAGACTAGTCAACGGTGCTTCAGGCGGAGTTGGCACCGCTGCAGTCCAGCTTGCCAAACATTTCGGTGCCCACGTCACGGCGGTCTGCAGCACAGGCAACCTTGAGATGGTTCGCTCCATTGGCGCAGACCAGGTGATCGACTACACCCGGGAAGACTTCACGCGCAGCGGCTTGACCTTTGACCTGATTGTGGACACGGTAGGCAACGCGCCATTCTCCCGCAGCGGCTCTGCGCTGAAGCCTGGCGGGCGTTTGTTGATGCTGGTGGGTGGCTTGTCGGACTTGTTGGGGGTACCGTGGACCAATCTGCGCAGTGGCAAGACCATCGTGGCCGGCCCGGCCGCGGAGCGCGTCGAGTATGTGCAGCAGCTGGCCGACCTGGCCGCTGCCGGAAACTTTTTGCCGGTCATTGACCGTTGTTATTCTTTTGAGCAAATCGTTGACGCCCACCGATACGTGGATCAGGGTCGCAAGCGGGGGAACGTCTGCATCTCCGTGGGACGCTTGGACCCGCCGCCTGCGTCGTTTTGACTTGGGAAAGGTAAAAAGATGCAGACGATATTGGGTGCCAATGGCATCATCGCGCGCGAGCTTTCGCAGGCGCTGGCGGCCTACACGTCTGACATCCGGCAGGTGAGCCGGCATCCGCGCAAGGTGAATGCGGGTGACGAAACCTGCGTAGCCGACCTGCTGGACGCGCGGGCAACTGCCGATGCAGTGGCGGGCAGCCAGGTGGTCTATCTGGTAGCCGGCCTGCCTTACACCGCGGCCGTCTGGCAGGCGCAATGGCCACTTGTGATGCGTGACACTATCGATGCCTGCAAGCAGCA
>JAJAZK010000140.1 GCA_026785765.1 Rhodoferax sp.
CAGCTCGGCGATGCGTTGCGCCAGATCGTCTACATGCGCGGCGGCGATGCGTTTGACGCTGGCGCTGGAGCGGCGCTTGTTGTGCCACAGCGCCAGCAGCTCGGCGATCTCGGGCATGCTGAATCCGAGGCTGCGCGCGCGCTTGATGAAACGCAGCGTGTGCACGTCCCCTGGCGTGTACTGCCGGTAGCCCGCCTCAGTGCGCGCGATGGCTGGCAACAGGCCGAGCGACTCATAGTGGCGCACCATCTTGGCCGACACTTGGGCTTGTTGCGCAGCCTGGCCGATGTGGAAGGTCGCCGGGGCAGTGGCCGCGCCAGTGAACTGGGTAGCGTGGTTCATGACCGGCTTCCCCTCCAGCGGCGCAGCATCAGCGCGTTCGTCACCACGCTGACGCTGCTCAATGCCATTGCCGCGCCGGCGACCATCGGGTTGAGCAGGCCGAACGCGGCCAGCGGAATGCCCACCACGTTGTAGGCAAAGGCCCAGAACAGGTTCTGCCGGATCTTGGCGTAGGTGCGCCGCGAGATGTCAATCGCGTCCCACACCAGGGCCGGGTCACCGCGCATCAGCGTCACGCCCGCCGCATGCATGGCCACATCGGTCCCGGTGGACATGGCAATTCCGACGTCGGCCGCGGCCAGCGCCGGTGCGTCGTTGATGCCGTCACCCACCATGGCCACCGTGTGGCCACCGGCCTTGAGTTTTTCGATGCGCGCCGCCTTGTCCTGCGGCAGCACTTCGGCCTGCACTTCGTCCAGCCCGAGCTGGGTTCCCACCAACGCGGCGCTGCCCGGGTTGTCTCCCGTGAGCAGCACGGTGCGCACGCCGTGCTGGCGCAGCGTGGAAATCGCCGTAGCGGCGCTGCGCTTGACGCTGTCGCCAAAAGCCAGCAGGCCGATCAGAACCGGCTGCGCAGTAACGTCGGCCAGCCAGGACACAGTGCGTCCTTGTGCCTGCAGCGCCGTGGCGCGGTCAGCGAGTGCGCCCATGTTGACCTGAAGCTCTTGCATGAGTCGGCTGCTGCCCAGACGCAGGTCTTGCGTGCCCACCATCGCAGCCACGCCGCGCCCGGCCAGAGCGCGCACCTGCGTGGCGGCGGCAACGGTGATGCCTTCGCTACTGGCCACCTGCAGCACGGCACGTGCCAGGGGGTGTTCACTGCCGGCCTGGATCGCTGCAGCGTTGGCCAGCAAGGAGGAGCGCTCGCCATGGGCAGCCTCGGCGGCAACCAGTTCGGGTTTGCCTTCGGTCAGGGTGCCGGTCTTGTCAAAGACGACGACACTTACCTTGTGTGCCACTTCGAGTGCCTGTGCGTCCTTGATCAGGATGCCGTGGCGCGCCGCCACACCGGTGCCGGCCATGATGGCCGTGGGCGTGGCCAGGCCCAGTGCGCAGGGGCAGGCGATCACCAGCACCGCCACCGCGTTGAGAATTGCGGCTTCCCAATCACCTGCCATCAACCCCCACGTCAGCAGCGTGACCAGGGCGACCACCAGCACCACCGGCACGAAGACTTCGCTCACTTTGTCTACCAATCGCTGAATCGGCGCTTTGCGCGCCTGCGCTGATTCCACCAGCCGCACGATGCGCGCCAGGGTGGTCTCGGCGCCGATCGCCGTGGTGCGCACCAGCAGCAGGCCCTCGGCGTTCACCGCGCCGCCCGTGACCCGGTCACCCGTGTGTTTGGCCACCGGCAGGCTTTCGCCGGTAATAAGGGACTCGTCAACCTCGCTGGCGCCCTCGACCACCACACCGTCGACCGGGACACGTTCGCCCGGGCGCACGACGACCACGTCTTCCCGTCGCACCTGGGCGATGGGCAACTCGGTATCCTGTCCGTCGCGGCGCACCCGTGCCGTCTCCGGCCGCAAGGCCTGCAGGGCGCGGATGGCTTCGGTGGTTTGCCGCTTGGCGCGCCCCTCCAGCCACTTGCCCAGAAGCACCAGGGCAATCACCACCGCAGACGCCTCGAAATACAGATGGGCCATGCCGTGGCTGCCGTGTGTGAGCAACTGGTAAACGCTCAAGCCATAAGCGGCCGACGTGCCCAGCGCCACCAGCAGATCCATATTGCCTGCGCCGGCCCGCAACGCTTTCCAGCCAGCGCGGTAAAAACGCGCACCCAGCCAGAATTGCACGGGCGTGGCCAGGGCGAATTGCCACCAGCCGGGCAACATCCAGTCCTGCCCGAAAAGGCTCGCAAGCATGGGAGCGACCAGCGGCAGCGCCAGAGCGATGGCGAGTGCCACCGGCCAGAACGGCTCGATGCGGGAGTTGGAGTTTTCCGGATGGTCCTGCAGCACCTCGCGCGCCGTGTACCCGGCTTTTTCGATGGCGGCGATCAGCGTTGCTGCGTCCACCGCATTCGGGCTACCGTGTACCTCGGCCATTTCGGTGGCCAGATTCACCTCGGCCGCGACGACGCCAGGGACCTTGCGCAAGGCTTTTTCCACCCGGCCCGAGCAGGACGCGCAGGTCATACCGCCCACGACGAAGGTCATCGTCAGCTCGGGTTGCGTATTTGGATTTGTCAAGGCGATGGATGTCATGATGTTCAAGGCCTTTTCACCGCAATCTGCGCACCCGTGGCAATCTGCCGTCGCATCTCTTCAATACTCGCCGTCAGCCCGATGAACAAGGCCTCGCCAACCAGGAAATGACCGATGTTGAGTTCGGCGACTTGCCCGATCGCAGCCACCTGGCTGACGTTCTCGAAGTTCAAGCCGTGGCCGGCGTGGCACTCCAGGCCGTGCCGGGCGGTTGCGCCAGCGGCGTCGTGCAGTCGTTTCCATTCGGCTTCACGTGCCTGCCCTGACGCAGCGGCATAACTCCCGGTATGCAGTTCCACCACGGCAGCGCCGAGCTGGGCAGCGGCCCGCACCTGGGCTTCTTCCGGGTCGATGAACAGCGATACACGAATGCCGGCCTGGGTCAGGCGCGTTATGAAGGGCTGCAGGGCCGATTGCTGACCGGCGGCGTCGAGGCCGCCTTCCGTCGTCACTTCGGCGCGCCGCTCCGGCACCAGGCACACGGCGTGTGGGCGCGTGGCCAGAGCGATTTCCAGCATCTCCGGCGTTGCGGCCATCTCCAGGTTGATGGGGGCCTGCAACACCTTGCGCAGCCGCTGCAGATCGTCGTCCCGTATGTGCCGGCGGTCCTCGCGCAGATGCAGCGTTATGCTGTCGGCGCCAGCTTCGATAGCCAGCAACGCCGCACGGACCGGATCGGGGTCGGCGCCGCCGCGGGCGTTTCGCACCGTGGCGACGTGGTCAATGTTCACACCCAGACGGATTTTCCTCATGTCGCAATTCCTTTATGCATTTGCCGATGGGCGGCGATCATCGCCGCCATCCTGATCGCACTGATCAGACTGCCAGCATCGGCGGTACCCTTGCCGGCGATGTCGAGCGCCGTTCCGTGATCGGGCGAAGTACGCACGAACGGCAGTCCCAGCGTGACGTTGACGCCGCCGTCCACGTCCAGGGTCTTGATGGGAATCAGCGCCTGGTCGTGGTACATGCAGATGGCTGCGTCATAGGTTTGCCGGGCACGTGGCGTGAACAGGGTATCTGCCGGAAACGGTCCCGAAGCGTCCATGCCCGAGGCCTTGAGCGCTGCGATGGCCGGCGCAATGATGTCGATGTCCTCGCGCCCCATGCTGCCACCCTCGCCAGCGTGCGGATTGAGGCCTGCGATGGCAATGCGCGGCCGCGCGATGCCAAAGTCGCGCGCCAGCGCCGCTGCCGTCGCCTGCGCCGTGCGCACGATGGCGTCGGCGCGCAATCCACCCACCGCCGACGCCAGCGATTCATGGATGGAAACCGGCACGACCCTCAGCTCCGCGCAGGCCAGCATCATCACGGCGTCGTACGTGCCACCGGCCAGGTGCGCCAGGAATTCGGTGTGGCCGGGAAACGGGAAACCGTCTTCGTAAAGGACCGATTTCTGGATCGGGTTCGTTACCACCGCCGATGCCTGGCCCGCCGTGCAAAAAGCCACGCCTTGCCGGATGGCGTCGATCACGGCCTGTGCATTGCGCCGGTCGGGGTGACCCATACGCACCTTGGCCGACAGCGCAATCGGGAGAACCGGCAGTGCCTGCGCGAAGGCCGCCTTGGCCTGATCTGGCCGCGCAATGATCGTGACCGGCACCGAGGGCGACGTGGCCTGCGCCAGCGCTGCCACGTGCGCTGGATCGCTCAGCAGAAAGAAGCTGCAGCTACTGTCTCGCAGGCGCGACCACGCGTCCAGCGTGATCTCGGTACCGATGCCTGACGGCTCACCCATGGTGACGGCGATTGGCAGTCTGGATGGGTCGACCAATGTTGTTTCCGTTTGTTTGCGCTATAAAACCTGGCCAGTGTAGACCTTCCCATGATGGGAAGGTAAAGGCGATTGGGCTAAAGACCCTTTCATCAGAATTGGCGAAATGCCGGCTCGCTTGACCTTACCACGGTAGTAGGGTTTACCATGGGACGACTCAAGTTCCAGGAGGTTTGCATGCATGAATTCACCATCACCGACATGAGCTGTGGGCATTGCGTCGGAGTCATTACCAAGACCGTGCAGCGTCTCGACCCGAATGCAACGGTCGAGACCGATCTGGCGAGCAAGAAGGTGCGAGTCGACTCGAGCCAACCGCGCGACGCCATCGTGCATGTGCTTGACGAGGCGGGTTACACACCCGCCTGAGCGGAAAGGTTCACGGAACTTTTCAGTCTTTGTTCTATCATTCCCCCATGCGTTTATTGCTCCTCGTCCTGATGATGGCTTTGTTGCCGTTGCGCGGCTGGGCGGGCGAGGTGATGGCCACTGAAATGGCTTCGAGCCAGGCCAGTCACCCACACGGACAGCGCGACGATGTTATTGAACCAATAGCGGGCCAAGTGCAAAAAAAGGGGATTTCAGCCACTTTCGAGGTTGAAAAAACGGCTTTTGAAGTGGCCAAAGCTTTGCCTGAAGCAAATAACACCAAGACAGCAGCCATGCATGACTGCGCAGGCGATGCCAAAGCTGACGACGCAACGCAAACAGATTCACGCTGCGACGTCTGCCCCACCTGCCAGGCGTGCCACACGCTGGCGCTGTCGCAGCTGGAGACCCACGGTGCATCCCTGGCGATGCCCGCCGCTCTGCCGCATTCGCCGGCCGCGCAATTTGTCAGCGCCGTCGCTGCGCTCGGCCAAAAACCACCGATCTCCTGATTTACAGGCCCGTACTGGGCCTGTACTTGCGCCAGCACGGGCTTGACTGCCCGTTGCACCTGGATCGCTGCGATTGTCGCAACCGCCCCACTTGTTTATCAGGAGATTATTTTGAATAACCGCCATTTTTCCAGACTACCGCGCTGGCTTTCACTGCTTGCGATGTCGCTGTGGGTCGCAGCTGCGCATGCGCAGATGAACCCGGTAGCGCCCCCCATCATGGGAAAAGCTCAGGTGGCAAAGGTCACGCCTGCGGGCTTTCAGTCGGCCTTTGAGGGCTACAAACCCTACACAGACGAAAAAACCGGCAATTGGGTAGAAGCCAACGATACGGTTGGCAAGATTGGCGGCTGGCGCGTTTATGCGAAAGAGGCGCTAGAGCCCGATGCTGCTGCTGGAAACGCGGCAAGCACTGCGACCGGCCAGGGCGGCAAGGATGCCAGGCCCGAGCCAGCCAAGGGCATGCCGGGGTCACACATGGGTCATGGAGGCAAGCCATGACCCGTTCAAACCGGATGCCGCGTGTCAAGCTGGTCGCCGCTGCGGTCTCGTTGGCGGTCTTGACGGGGTGCGCGAGCGTCAATTTTGACCAGTCCATCGCCAAAACCAACCAGGATGCAGCCGATTTCACGGCGGGTCGGCTGTCGCTGGCGCAAACCCATGAGCAGCGGGATGCGCGAGAACGTACTGCCGCAGAGTTGCTCAAGCAGCCGCTCGGCCAGAGTGGTGCGGTGCAACTTGCCTTGATCAACAGTCCTGCATTGCAGGCCCTGCTGGCAGACAACTGGGCGAATGCGGCCAACGCAGCGCAGTCAGGGCGGATAGCCAATCCCATCTTCACATTCGAACGCGTACGTTCCGGCGCCGAGATCGACTTGGGGCGCTTGCTCTCCTTTGGCTTGCTGGACCTGCTGACGCTGCCTCAGCGCAATGCCATCGCGCAGCGGCGCATCGCGCAAAGTCAGTTGCGCCTGAGCTCCGATGTCATTGACCATGTGACCCAGGTGCGACAGACCTGGGTCAGGGCGGTTGCCGCACAACAAAGCCTGAGCTATGCCAGGCAGGTAGTTGACAGCGCGCAAGCCAGTGCTGAACTAGCGCGTCGCATGCAGGCCGTTGGCAACTTCAACAAGCTGACCCGTGCACGCCAGCAGATGTTCTACGCCGATGCAACGACGCAACTGGCGGGCGCGCAACACATGGCAACATCGGCTCGCGAGGAACTGACCCGCATGCTCGGCCTGACAGACGCTCAGGCCGGGCAACTGAAACTGCCCGAGCGATTGCCCGATCTGCCCAAGGCGCCGCGCGACCCGGCCGAGGTCAGCAAGCTGGCCAGCGCCGCACGGCTGGATATCCGTATGGCCCAATCCGCCTTTGAGGCTGCGGCCAGGGCGCAGGGCTTGAACTCTGTGACCAGCCTGACGGACATCGAGCTGGGCATTATTCGCAATACGGTATTCGACAACGCGGAAGGCCACAAAACGACGGGCCGCGGCTTTGAGATCAGTTTGCGTTTGCCGATTTTCGATTGGGGGGGTCCCCAGCGTGACGCGCTGAACGCGCAGACCCTGGCGGCAGCCAACCGGCTGGAAGCGGCGGTACGTACTGCAGGGTCCAACTTGCGCGAGGCGTATTCCGCCTACCGCACGACCTACGACATCACACGGCACTATCGCGATGAAGTGATACCGCTGCGCAAGACCATCTCGGAGGAGAACGTTCTTCGCTACAACGGCATGTTGATTGGCGTCTTCGAGCTGCTGGCCGATTCGCGCGCTGAGGTCGGCACTGTGATGGCCGCCATTTCTGCTGAGCAACAGTTCTGGCTGGCAGACGCGGCGCTGCAGGCATCGGTGATGGGCAAGCCGGTCCTGGTGTCCCCATCAGCCATGTTGGCCGCAGGACAGGCAGGCGGCGATGCGCCTCACTGATGCGCCTCCCTGCCGAAGTGTTTGCAGCTTTGCACTCCATCCATTTGAAAACTTTGCCGAAGAGATATCCACATGAATTCAAGAAGACAGTTTTTTAAAGCAGCCGGTCTTGCCGGAGGCGCTGTAGCAGTCGCTGCAGTGAGCCGCGTTGCCATGGCGGCCTTGCCCGAACCGGTTTTTCAAACCAAGCCCGACACCATGCCTCCTTTGGTGCCGAACAGCGGGCAACCTTACAACCCGGTCGTCACCCTGAACGGCTGGACGCTGCCCTGGCGTATGAACAACGGCGTGAAAGAGTTTCACCTGGTGGCCGAACCGGTTGTGCGCGAAATGGCGCCCGGCTTCAAGGCCCACCTGTGGGGTTACAACGGGCAGTCACCGGGCCCAACCATCGAGGTGGTGGAGGGCGACCGCGTACGCATCTTCGTCACCAACAAGCTCGGTGAGTTGACCAGCATCCATTGGCACGGCCAGCGCCTGCCCAACGGCATGGACGGCGTGACCGGCCTCAACCAGCCCGGCATCCCGCCGGGCAAGACCTTCGTTTACGAGTTCGTGGCGCGCCGGCCCGGCACCTTCATGTACCACTCGCACGCCGACGAGATGGTGCAGATGGCGATGGGCATGATGGGCTTCTGGATCACCCACCCGAAAGCCAAGCACCCGCTGATCGAGGAAGTAGACCGCGACTTCGTCTTCCTGCTCAACGCCTTCGACATCGATCCCGGCAGCTACACGCCCAAGGTCATGACGATGCTGGACTTCAACATCTGGAGCTGGAACAGTCGCGTCTTCCCCGGTATCGACTCGCTCAATGTGCGCCACATGGACAAAGTGCGCATCCGCATCGGCAACCTGACGATGACGAATCACCCGATCCACCTGCACGGCCACGAATTTCTGGTTACCGGCACCGACGGTGGCCCCACGCCGAAGAGCGCACGCAGGTACGAGGTCACCCAGGACATTGCGGTGGGCCAGATGCGACAGCTTGACTTTCTTGCCGACGAGGAAGGTGACTGGGCCTTTCACTGCCACAAGAGCCACCACACGATGAACGCCATGGGCCACGATGTGCCGACCATGATCGGCCTGGACCACAGCGGCCTGGCCAAGCAGATCACCAGACTGATCCCCGACTACATGGTGATGGGCGAGCGCGGCATGAAGGACATGACCGAGATGGAGATGCCGCTCCCGGACAACACCGTGCCCATGATGACTGGCCAAGGGCCCTTCGGCTCGGTCGGCATGGGCGGCATGTTCAGCGTGGTCAAGGTGCGCAAAGACCAGAAACCCGGAGACTACAAGGACCCTGGCTGGTTCAAGCACCCGCCGGGAACCGTTGCCTATGAGTGGACCGGTGCGTTGGCTGAGCCTGCACGCAGTCAGTCTGGTGGCGGGCACCTGATGCCTTCCGAAAACATGCCTGCAAAAAATATTGAAGTTCAGGCGCGCAAGCCGCAGGCCAAAAGCAAGCATGCCGGACACTGATACCCGCTGGCGGGCATCAACGTTTTGATCGCTGGCATCCGTGTCCATCCGCCCAACATTTAAACTGAAAGCGCAAACCACCATGAAAAAATTGATCTCTGTCACGCTCGCTGCCCTGATGGTCGGCGCAAGCAGCTTCGCCCTGGCCCACGTCGACGGCGCACATGCCAAAAAAACCGGGCCCGTCAAGAAAGAACAAAAGGAATGGGGCATCGCGGGTGAAGCCAAAGCCGTCACCCGGACCATCACCCTCAGCATGACCGACAGCATGCGCTTCACGCCCGACAAGATTGAGGTCAAGCAGGGCGAAATCGTCAGGTTCGTCATTAAAAACAGCGGCAAGCTCATGCATGAGCTGGTGATTGGCACCAAAAAAGAGCTTGATGAACATGCCGCGCTGATGGTGAAGTTTCCGACCATGGAACACGAGGAGCCCTACATGGCACATGTGGCACCAGGCAAATCTGGCGAAATCATCTGGTCGTTCAACAAGGCCGGTGACTTCGACTTTGCCTGTCTGATTGCCGGCCACTACCAGGCTGGCATGGTCGGCAAGATCAAGGTCGTTGCCTCGGCAAAGTAATTTTCATTCCCCCAACCACAAGGAAGCATCATGAAAAAATTTCTCTTGAGCGCCACGCTCGCACTCGTGTCCATCACCGCGATGGCCCAGACGGCAATGACGGATATGGCCGAGGCCGAAGTCCGCAAGGTCGACAAGGAGGCAAAAAAAGTGACCCTGAAACACGGCCCGATCAAAAACCTGGACATGCCCGGCATGACCATGGTGTTCCAGGTCAAGGATGTGGCTTTGCTCGACAAACTGGCTGCCGGCGACAAGATCCGGTTCAGCGCCGAGCAGCAGCAAGGCGCATACGTGGTTACCGCCATCGAGAAACCGCCAGCGGCGAAGTAGGCTGGCGAACTGGCCGATCGCTTCACCTCCGACAGCATGGACATCCTCGCACATGGTTTGTGGGCTGGCGTCGGTCTGGGCATGGCGCAGCGGCGCTGGCAACTGACGCGGCGCACCATGGCCGCTACCGTGGCCTTGGCGGTGTTACCTGACATCGTCCATCTGCTGCCGTCGTTGCTGTGGGCCACCTTTGGCGACGGCACGTTTGCTGCGTTGCGCGACTATGCGGTAGCCGTTCCCGGGCTGGAGCCGGTGACGCCGCCCATGGTGGAATTGCTCACGCACCACCTGCATTGCATCTTTCACAGTGCCGTGGTCGCCGGTGGTGTCACGGCCTTGTTGTGGGCGTTGCGGCGCTCACTCTGGATCCCGCTGCTCGGCTGGTGGTCACATATCGTGATCGACGTGTTTACCCACTCGGCCGATTTTTACCCCTCGCCGGTCCTGTATCCGTTTACCCAGTGGGGCCTCGATGGCCTGGCCTGGAATACGCCATGGTTTATGGTGCTGAACTACATCGCGCTGGCAGCAGTCTGGGCCTGGATGCTGCGGTCGCGCTGATTACTTCTGCAGTTGTACCGTGATGTCTTTGCAATACAAGGAGAGAGTGATGAAGAGACGGCAAACATTGCAGTTGCTGGCGAGCCTCGGGTTGGCGCCACTGACGTCGGGGCTGCTGGCGCAAACCAAACCGCGGGTCGAAGTATGGAAGGACCCGCAGTGTGGTTGTTGCGCCGACTGGGTGGTTCACCTGAAGGCGAATGGGTTCTTGGTGCACGTCAACGATACCGGCAATGCGGCCGCACGAACCCGGCTCGGCATGCCGGAGAAGCTCGGGTCCTGCCATACCGCGCAAGTGGGTGGTTATGCCATCGAAGGCCATGTGCCAGCCCGCGAGATCCAGCGGCTGTTGAAAGAGCGGCCCGCTGCCATTGGCCTGGCGGTTCCCGGGATGCCGGTCGGTTCGCCAGGCATGGACGCGCCACTTTACGGCGGTCGCAAGGATCCGTTTGACGTGCTGCTGGTCCGGCGTGATGGCCTGACACAGGTCTACCAGGCATATAACCGGACCTGAGCCTGCAGTGATTGGGAGGGTCGGGTAGCGAATCGATTGATCTGCAAACGCAGCAGGTGCACAGTTTGCCGCCGGTCGCATTGCGCCGCGCCCGGGTTGGCGCCGTGTTATGCGGCTCGCATCCAGCGCCCGCGCGCTGCGTAAGGAGGAATAACTTTTGCTTGGTGCGCTATCGCAC
>JAJAZK010000141.1 GCA_026785765.1 Rhodoferax sp.
GACGGGGCGATCAGCAGCAGTTCCACCGGGCGCAGGCCACTGCCCTGGCGCGCCGCTGGCGGCACCAGCGAAATCGTGTGGTTGATACGCCGCACCCGCTCCACGTCCACCGCCAGCGCATCGAGGAAGATGTTGGACAAGGTGTGGCCGGCAATCTGGGCCAGCGAAGGGTAACTCGCTGGCGGGGCATCACGGGATTCGACCCTGGGTTCGGTCATGCGCCCGGCACCAACCACCAGGATACGGTCGGCGCCCAGATGGATGGCGGCTGCCACCGGGGCCGACTGGCGCATCGATCCGTCGCCGAAGTACTCGGTACGGCCGTTCACCGGCAGCGCGGCGGCGGGAAACACGAACGGGATCGCCGACGACGCCAGCAGGTGCTGGTGCGTGATGCGGTCGCGCACTGCATAGCGCTGCGAGCGCGACCATGGCTCCAGGCCCGGCGCGCCCTCGAAGAACGTGACGTGTTCGCCCGATGTGTAACTCGACGCCGTGACGGCCAGAGCACGCAGGTGACCGTCTTGCACCAGCACGTGCATGCGCTCCAGCGGCACCATCGTGTGCAACAAGTCCAGCAACGGTGTGTTGTCCAGCAGCGAGCGTGGTTTGAGACGGCGCCACTTGGCCACCAACCAGCCCAGCGAGAGCAGGGTCAGCCAGCTCGCGCCGGTACGCAACACACCCAGGGAGTCGGCCCGGTAGACCTGCCCCGCGTGGAAGTTCCTCCACACTTCGACCATGCGCCGTACCGCGCCGTCAAAATCGTCCGCGCCGCATGCCAGTGCCGAGGCGTTGATGGCGCCCGCGGACGTCCCAGTGATGATCGGAAACGGATTGGGCGCGGCGCCCTGCGCGCATTCCAGGCGAATATTGGCCACTGCCTCAAGCACACCAACCTGGTAGGCTGCGCGTGCGCCGCCACCGGTCAATAGCAACGCAGTGTTCGCAGCAGACGCTGTGGTGTGACCCATCAATCGATTATGGATGGCCTGGAACCAGAATAGGCAAACCCCTGTTCCAAACCGCTTTCGCTAGACTAGCGGCTTACAGGAGCAATCAATGGCAGTTTCAGAACCGGTGCTGATGGAGGCACTCAAAAGTGTGGTGGACCCCAACACGGGCCGCGATTTCGTCACCACGCGGGCGATTCGCAATCTGAGCATCACAGAAGGCGATGTGGCCTTTGACGTGGAGCTGGGTTACCCGGCCAAGAGCCAGATTCCCGGCTTTCGCAAGGCGCTGGTGGCGGCGGCCAAGTCGGTCGCAGGTGTGGACAACGTGTCGGTGAACGTGAATGTGAAGATCATCCCGCACGCGGTGCAGCGCGGTGTGCAGTTGATGCCCAACATCAAGAACATCGTCGCAGTGGCGTCCGGCAAGGGGGGCGTCGGAAAGAGCACCACTGCTGTCAATCTGGCCCTCGCGCTGGCAGCCGAGGGCGCCAGTGTGGGCATCCTGGACGCCGACATCTACGGCCCGAGCATTCCGATGATGATGGGCATCAGCGGCAAACCCGAGAGTGCCGACGGCAAGACGATGGAGCCGATGCAAAACCATGGCGTGCAGGTGATTTCGATGGGTTTCCTGGTGGCGCAGGACGAGGCCATGATCTGGCGCGGCCCGATGGCGACGCAGGCGCTGGAGCAGTTGCTGCGCCAGACCAACTGGAAAGACCTGGACTACCTGATTGTCGACATGCCGCCCGGTACCGGGGACATCCAGCTCACCCTGAGCCAGCGCGTTCCGATGACCGGTGCAGTGATTGTCACGACGCCGCAGGACATCGCCTTGCTGGACGCCAAGAAGGGCATCAAGATGTTCCAGAAGGTCGGCGTGCCAATTCTGGGAATCGTGGAAAACATGGCCGTGCATGTGTGCAGCAACTGCGGCCATGTGGAACATATTTTTGGCGCCGATGGTGGCAAGACCATGGCGGCCGAATACGGCATGGATTACCTGGGCGCCTTGCCCTTGAGCATGCAGATCCGGGTGCAGGCCGACAGCGGGCAGCCCACGGTCGTGTCAGAGCCCGATGGAGAGGTGGCGCTTATCTACAAGGCGGTGGCGCGCCAGGTGGCGGTGTCGATTGCCGCCAAGAACAAGGACTTTTCCAACAAGTTTCCGTCGATCAAGATTTCCAAGGAAACCTGATCCCGCGCGCGCCATGAACCTGCTCGGCTCGCTCAAATACCTGGTCGCGCTGGACGAGCACAAGCACTTTGGCCGTGCGGCGCAGGCCTGCCACATCACCCAACCGGCGCTATCGAATGCCTTGCGCGCCATTGAACAGGAGTTTGGCTGCGCGATCGTGACCCGTGGCCGCACTTTTGTCGGATTCACCCTGGAAGGCCAGCGCGTGTTGTCCAGTGCGCGGCGCATGTTGCAAGAGCGCGAGTTGCTGGGGCAGGATCTGCAAAGCAGTGTCGGCAAGCCACGTGGCTCGCTGCGTATTGGGGTCGTGCCAACCGCAGTGCCGATCGGGGCGCGCTTTGCGGCCATGCTGCAGGCGCGTTACCCGGGCATCGCGCCAGCCGTGTTGTCGCTGAGCTCGCCCGAGATCGAGACCGGCCTGGAGAACCTGTCGCTTGACCTGGGGCTTGGTTACACCGACCGTTTGCAGCAACTCGGACTCAGTCTGGGTACCGTGCCGCAATACGTGGAGCATTATTTCCTGGTGCGCCGCGCCCCGACGCCACATGCCGAGCAACTCCAGTTTGGCGCGCCGATCGGCTGGGCACAGGCAGCGACCCTGCCGCTGTGTTTGCTGACGCCCGACATGCACAACCGCACATTGGTGGACCAGGCCTTTGCCGCCGCCGGTGCTGCCGTCAAGCCGGTGATCGAGACCAACTCCATCATGTCCCTGGCGCTGAGTGTGGTGGTGGGAGAGGTCTGCGCCGTGTTGCCTGGCGCGTTGGTCGGCGCGGTGCGCGGGTACCGCGAACTGGTAGCCCAGCCGCTGGAAGGCCCGCAAATGCTGACTCCAGTCGGGTTCATGGTGCAGGCTGGTGACCGGCACTCCCGTACCCTTGAAGCGGCGATCGGCTTGGCGCGCGAGGCGCGGTGGTTGGCCCATGCAGCGGTCAATAGCGGGGTTCTGAGTTGATGTGAACCGAGCGGATTCGGGTTAACGCGGTAATGAATTTCCCCGCCCCAAGTGGCGGGGAATCTACCCGCCGACATTCAAGCGTCGAATCGTCGGGTGTTTTAAATCAATTGGACGCTGGCGTGGCCCACAGGGATACTGGCTGGGGTGACCCTGTGGGGGTGCAATGTTGGCATTGGCGGCTGTCGCAATTCCCCTGACCTTGGGTGTGGTCCGAACGTTGCAAAGCGTTGCAAAATTTTTCCATTGACGATGAAACCTTCCAGTGTGGGTGAGGCCGGTGTGATTGCTGTGGCAAGCGTGGATGAGCTGCGCGACCGGATAAGGCGCAAACGCCAGCTCAAGGGTCGGCAGTCCGATGCCTTGTCCGTGGATGAGGTGCGCTCCCTGATCGGGCCGCGTCCGACCGAGGGGTACCGGCGTGACCTGTTGATCGAACACCTGCACAAGCTCAATGACGCCTGGCGCGGCCTGCACGAGCGGCATCTGGTGGCGTTGGCACAGGAAACAAACATTCCCATGGCCGAGGTTTACGAGGTCGCGACCTTCTACCACCATTTTGAAGTGCTCAAGGGGGGCGCCACGGCGCCTGCTTTGACTGTGCGCGTCTGCGACGGCCTGAGCTGTGAAATGGCGGGTGCGCAAGGCTTGCTGGCACAGCTACCAGCCCTGCTCGGGCGCGACGACGTGCGGGTCATTCCGGCACCTTGCCTGGGGCGTTGCGAGCAGGCGCCGGTCGCTGTGGTGCACCAGAACCCGGTGTTGTTTGCGACGCCGCAGCGGGTTTGCAATGCAGTTGCCGCTGGCCGCACGCAACAGGCGCCGGCCGTGGACACGCGGCATTTCGACGCCGCCAGTTTTGCTGAGAAAGCCCTGTCCCCGATGGCGGCTGAGGTTGAGGTGTCACCGGCCTATGCCGGGTATGCGACCTACCGGGCCCACGGCGGGTATGCGCTGGCGGCGGCGCTGGTCAATGGCGAGGACGAGGGCGAGCGCATCATCGCCATCATGGAACAGTCCGGCCTGCGCGGCCTGGGCGGTGC
>JAJAZK010000142.1 GCA_026785765.1 Rhodoferax sp.
ACAGCCAATGCGCTGGCCTGCGCGCCACCGTCTCCCGCAACCGATACGCCAAAAGCATGTCCAAACACATTCCACCGTCTCTTACCCTCCTGCATGAACGCATGGCCGCGATCAACGATGTACTCAACGCCAGCTCGGTACTGGTGTGGGATTCGCGCACGATGATGCCCGGCGGCGGTGTGCAGACACGCGGTCAGCAGATCGCCACTTTGACCGGCGTGGCGCTGGACATGCTGCTCAGCCCCAAAACGCATGCCGCATTGGAGACGGCCGAGGCCGCAATGGAGGTGCGCGAGCCTGATGACACGACCCAGCGTCTGCTGCTGCAGGTGCGCCAGGCGATCGAACATCACCGGCGCATCCCGGTCGAACTTACGCAGCGGCGCACCGGGCTGCGCAGCGTGGCGCAGGCCGCATGGGTGCAGGCCCGCGAGCGCAACGACTATTCCTTGTTTGCACCGTATCTGGAGCAAACGATCGCCCTGGCCCGGGAGTATGCAGACTGCGCAGGCTGGAGCGAGCACCCCTACGACGCGATGGTGGCGCTCTACGAGCCCGGCGAAACCGCCGCCAGCCTGCGTCGGCTGTTCTCCCGGCTGCGTGCTGGCATCTTGCCGATCCTGGCGCAGGCGCAGGCGCGGCCAACGGCCCGGCGCGACTTCCTCTTTTGCAACTATCCGGAAAGTGCGCAAGCCACCTATTGCCAGCAGCTTGCGCGACGGCTCGGATACGACCTGCAACGGGGCCGCCTGGACAAGACCGTGCATCCCTTCGAGGTGTCGTTCACCCGCCAGGATGTACGCATCACCACACGCTATACGCCCGACTACCTTCCCGCGTCCGTGTTCGGCACCGCGCATGAAACCGGTCATGCCATGTACGAGCAAGGCGTCGACCCCAGCTACACGCGCGGCGTTTTCGCCACTGACCTGATCGGGCTGTACGCCGTGGGTGGCACCAGCTTCGGCGCCCATGAATCGCAATCGCGCCTTTGGGAGAACCACGTGGTCCGCAACCCCGACTTCTGGCGCCTGCACTTTAGCGAATTGCAGCGGCACTTTGTACAGCAGCTGGGTGACGTCAGCCCGGCCGACTTTTACCGAGCGGTGACGCACGTGGAACCTGGCCTGATCCGGGTGGAAGCGGACGAGCTGACCTACGACATGCACGTGATGTTGCGCGTGGAAATCGAATGCGCCCTGATGGATGGCACGCTGCAGGTAAAGGACCTGCCGGCGGTCTGGAACGAAACGCTCAAGCGCGACCTGGGCGTGGTGGTGAGCGATGACAGCCGGGGTGTCTTGCAGGATATCCACTGGTCGGTGGGCTATGTGGGCTCGTTTCCCTCTTACACCATCGGCAACGTGATGGCGGCGCAGCTTATGGACCACCTGCAAACGGCCAGTCCGTCGCTGGTGAGCGCCATGAAGCGCGGTGAGTACACACAGCTCGCCGACGCGCTGCGGCAGCAGGTGTGGCAGCATGGTCGCCGCTACGGTCGCGACGAGCTACTGATCCGCAGCACCGGCCGCGCGCTCGACATTGCTCCCTATCTCGCCTACCTCGACAAGAAGTACGCGCGGGGCGAAGTGTAGGTCTCGCTGGCGGGCTCCGACCGCCCTCGATCAAGAATCACCAGCCCGGGTCAGAACACGAAATACAGCCGATGCGCGCAGTGGCTGTGCCTTATCAGGCCAAACCAGTCAGTGGGGTTGCCAATGCGCCAATTCCAGCGCCCAGCATCAACAGGTGCCGACGGTGGTTCATGGAGCTGCATTCCCGACGTGGGGCAAAGTGTTGGTCATGGCGCAGGGGCGAGCACGGGAACTAGTCTCTGGTTCATTCGATCACCCTCTTGGCGCTTACGCGGGTGGACTGCCAGCATGTGGCGAAGCTCCAACCCCGGAGCCATGGATTGCTGGAATGAACGCGCTGCGTCTGTTGCCATTGTAGCTACCAGTAGCTACAATTCCCGTCATGCAATCCGTCGGCATCAAGGCTTTGAAGAACAAACTCAGCGAATACATTCGCGTGGTCGCGGCGGGCGAGACCGTGTTGGTGACGGACCGCGGGCGGGTCGTGGCGGAGTTCGTGGCTCCGCGTGTGGCTGCAGATGGCTCCAGCGCCGAGCAAAGGATGGGCGAGTTGGTCAGGCTGGGCCTTCTGGCACCGGCCAAGATTTCGCCCAAGGCACGACTACCGCGACGCAAGCCGGTCGCCAAACTGGCCGAGGTGATGCGCGACCTGGATGAGAGCCGGGCTGAGCGTTGATTTATCTCGACACATCGGTGGTGCTGGCCCGGCTGTTTGCCGAGGGTCGCTCGCCACCCGATGTATTCTGGTCGCAGACCTCTGTTTCGAGCCGTCTGCTGGAGTTTGAGGTGTTCAATCGCGTGCATGCCCGTAATGCCGGACCGTCGTACGCTGCCGACGCGCGCCATTTCGTTGATCGTGTAAATCTGCTCGAACTCTCGGCGCCTGTTCTGGCCCGTGCGCTCCTGCCGTTTCCACTGCCTGTGCGAACGCTCGACGCACTGCACCTTGCCACGATGGAATTCCTGCGCGGCCAGGGTCAGGCGCTGGAGCTGGCAAGTTATGACCTGCGTCTCTCGGCGGCGGCGAAGGCGATGGGATTCCCGCTTGCGGAGCTCTAGCGAGCCGGCCATGTGCCGTCCATCCATCACACGGCGGGTCACTCAATCACCTGGTCCGCCCGCAGCCGCACCGATTGCGGAGTCGTGATACCCAGAGCCCCGGCTTTTGCCAAGTTGAGGATCAATTGAAAACTGCGCGGCTCCTCGATCGCCCTGCGGGCCGGCTTTTTCCCCTTGAGGATGCGCGCGGTGTAGTGCCCGGCGCGCCGGAAGATATCCTCGAAGTCCGGCCCGTAAACTGCCACGCCGTCGTTGGTGCGTTGGGGAATGTCGTGCACAAATGGCAGCCGCAGCCGCCTGGCCTCTATCGCCATGAGGTCCGGCTTCTGGTAGTTCGACGTCATTGGCGCCGTGAACATGGCCTGCGCACGAACCTTGAAAACTTGCATGCCGCTCGTGGCGAGCGACGACCAGGCTACCCTGGCCGTGCGCTGCGCGTGGGCAAGCTGCAGCAACAGTTTTGCCACGACGCAAAGGATGGTGGCGCGTCATCGCATGGTGAGCCCCGGTGCGCGCACAAAACCCTGATTAGCCAAGACTGCGGTGCGGCATTGGAGTGGGTGAGAACACGCCTGTCCCAGCTTGCTCGACCCGGGCTCGAGCTTGCCCCGCGTCTGGGCGATCTGCGGGGCTGTGCAGACAGAGCCCCTTACTTGACGGTGAAGCGCACGGTGATGGCCTTGGCCGTCGGCGTCGTCAGCGCGGCGACGACCTTGGCGCCCTTGCCCAGCTTGACACCCTTGGCTTCGAGCTTGTCGCCCGCCACCACCAGTTCAGCCTCCGACTTCTCGGCGCCGTTCAGTACCGTGAGCTTGCCTTTCATGCCGGTGGGGGCCATTGGCTTGCCATGGTCATCGATGTAGATCACAGCGTTACCATCCCGGGCGACCAACTCAAAGTGCAGGTCGCCGCCGGTCGCCAGCACACCGCCGTGCTTGGCCACGGCGGATTCGTGCGCGAAAGCCGCGTTGAACGACAGCGCCGACAGGCCCAGCACCACCATGGTCAACAATTTCTTCATCATCTTTGGTCTTCTTTCTGCAAAGGTGCGGCACACTGGAACAGGCGGCGCCGCCAAGCCTGATTTCAACTCAAAAGGCTTCCTGGGTGCTGGAGGCCCCTTGCGACGTCGCGGGCTCGGGCTGGATCAGGCGCTGCGTCGCCTTTTCGCCGAATAGCCAGAACAGCACCGGCGTGAGCAAGGTGTCGAGCAGCGTCGAGC
>JAJAZK010000143.1 GCA_026785765.1 Rhodoferax sp.
CGCTGTGTCGGCAGCGAGGTTCCCGCCTTCGTCGACGCCCGCGCCGCTTTCCCGGCGGACGCGGCGGCACTGGTGCGGGGGGTCGAGATCCTCGCCGCCCACGTGGGCGCTGCGACCGACGGTCGGCGATCGCTCACCGGCGTGCACGTGCGGGCGCGCGTCGGCGGCGCGCTGCGGCGCATCCGGTGTGACCTGCTGGCGCTGTCGGGCGGCTGGAATCCTGTCGTGCACCTGTTCTCCCAATCACGCGGCACGCTGCGCTTCGACGCTGGCCTTAGCGCATTCGTGGCCGACCATGCCCAGCAGCCATGCGAATGCGCGGGCGCGGCGGACGGTCGGCTCGATCTGCCAGCGTGTCTGGCCGATGGTGCGGAAAAAGGAATGGAGGCAGCGCGCCTGGCCGGCTTTACGGGCGCCGCCGCCACTACTCCGTCGGCCAGCGCCGGGCCGGCACACGGCACGCTGGCACTCTGGCACGTGGAGCCCGCGGGCGCGTCCGACAAGGCCTTCGTCGACCTGCAGCACGATGTGACCGTGGCCGACATCCACCTGTCGCTGCGCGAAGGTTATGGCGCGGTCGAGCATGTAAAGCGCTACACCACGGCGGGCATGGGCATCGACCAGGGCAAGACCGGCAACATCAACGTCGTCGGGGCCATCGCGATGGCGCAAGGGCTGTCGCCCGAAGGCGTCGGCACCACGACCTTTCGCTCGCCCTATGCGCCGGTCGACTTCGGCGCCATGGCGGGTGCGCGCGGCGGCCCGGTGCTACTGCCCTACCGCCACACACCCATCACCGCATGGAACATCGCACACGGCGCGGTCATGGTCGAGGCCGGCGCGCGCTGGCGCCGACCGGGCTACTACCCACGTCCTGGCGAGCCGTTGCAGGATGCGGTGAACCGCGAATGCAGCGCCGTGCGCGAGAACCTCGCTGTCTACGACGGCTCGCCACTGGGCAAGTTCGAGATCCGCGGCCCGGATGCGGCGCGTCTGCTCGACCTGCTCTACACCAACCTGTTCTCCAACCTCGAGGCCGGCATGGGACGCTACGGCATCATGCTGAGCGACGACGGCCTGATCCTGGACGACGGCGTCTCGTTCAAGCTGGGCGTTGGCCACTACCTGGTGTCCACCTCCACCGGGAACGCCGAAGAGGTTTACCGCCACATGGAGCACCTGCTGCAGATCGAGCGCCCCGAGTGGAAAGTGCGCATCACGCCAGTGACCGCCGCCTGGGCCAATGCCACTGTCTGCGGGCCACAGGCGCGCGCCTTCATGGCCACACTGGGCACCGACATCGACCTCTCCAACGCGGCGTTCCCGTTCATGGGCCTGCGCCACGGGCAGGTGGCCGGGCTACCTGCCCGGGTGGCGCGGGTCAGCTTCACGGGGGAACTGAGTTTTGAGATCAACGTGCGTGCGCGCGATGCCATCGCGCTGTGGGAGCGCGTAATGGCGGCGGGCGCACCGCTGGGCATGACGCCAGTGGGCTCGGAGGCCAGCCACGTGCTGCGGGTCGAAAAGGGTTTCCTCTCGCTGGGCCACGAAGTCGATGGCACGGTGGATCCAATTGACCTGGGGCTGGGATGGATCGTGTCGAAGCAAAAGCCCGACTACCTTGGCAAGCGCGCGCTCGAGATCCGGCGTAGCAGCGCCAAGCCGCGACGCGAGCTCGTTGGGCTGTTGATGGAAGACCCGGCGCGCCTGGTGATCGAAGGCGCACCCCTGACACCGAATGGGGCGCGGCAAGCGTCCGAGGGATTTGTCAGCGCCAGCGTGTGGAGCGTGGCCAACCGGCGCGCCGTCGCGCTCGGCCTGCTGACCAATGGACGTCGGCGCATTGGCGAGACGGTGTACGTGCGCATGAAGGACGAGGTGGTGCGCGCCAGCGTGACGGCGCCCTGCTTTTACGACCCAAAAGGCGAGAAACTGCGCAGCTGACATGGCCTATCAAGCGACCACACGATCCCTGCCGCAGTGCGCGGTAATCGACCTCAAGGGCCCGGCTGCCGATATCGAGCCGCGCCTGCAAGCGCTGGGCCTGCCGGCCGCGGTCGTCGGCCGGGCCGTGCGCGGCGGCGCCGTCGAACTGATCAAGGCAGGCCGCGAGCACTGGCTGCTGCTGGCGCCACTGGAGCAGGAAGACCGGCTTTTGCATGCGCTGCAGGTGAAAACACTGGCCGCCGACTCGCTCGTGCTGGGCATGTCCGACCTGTACCATTTCTTTGCCATCGAAGGCACCGACGCGCGCCAACTGGTGGCCGTGGCCAGTCCGCTGGATGCCGCCCCGGTCGCCTTCCCCGACGACGGCGCCACTTTCACCGAGGCGTTCGGGCTGAAGGCGCTGTTGCTGCGCCGGCCAAACGGGTTTGCCCTGGCTATCGAGCGCAGCCACGCCCCCATGCTGGCAGATTATTTTTCCCGCATTAACCCGGTCGATGGGCGCGGCTAAAGTTCAGCCCACGCCAAAGCCGACACCAACAATCGAAGACAATTGATCTCCATGAACCCTTACATCATCCAGCTTCGCGGCGTCAACAAGTGGTTCGGCAACCTGCAGGTGCTGCGTGACATTGACCTGGACGTGAAGCAGGGTGAGCGCATGGTGATCTGCGGTCCGTCCGGCTCCGGCAAGTCCACGCTGATCCGCTGCATCAACCGGCTCGAAAAGCATGAGGAAGGCAAGATCGAGGTGGACGGCATCGAGTTGACCGATGACACCCAGAACGTTTCTACCATCCGGCGCGAAGTCGGCATGGTGTTCCAGAGCTTCAACCTGTTTCCGCATCTGTCGGTGCTGGAAAATTGCGCGCTGCCGCAAATCCGTGCGCGCAAGACGCCGCGCGCCGAAGCCGAGGCCAAGGCCATGGAGTACCTGCGCCGCGTACACATCCCCGAGCAGGCGGCGAAGTTCCCGGCGCAACTGTCGGGCGGGCAGCAGCAGCGGGTGGCCATTGCACGCTCCTTGTGCATGGAACCCAAGGTAATGCTGTTCGACGAACCCACATCGGCGCTCGACCCGGAGATGATCAAGGAAGTGCTCGATGTCATCGTCGAACTCGCGCAATCCGGCATGACCATGATTTGCGTCACGCACGAGATGGGTTTTGCCAAGAAGGTCGCCGACACCGTGGTGTTCATGGACGCGGGGCGCATTGTCGAGAAACAGGCTCCCGCCGACTTTTTCGCCAATCCGCAATCGGAGCGGACGAAGAAGTTTCTCAGCCAGATTCTCGAACATTGACGTTGATGGACCCCGAGCGCGAACGTTTACGGCAGGCGGCGCAGGCGCGGGTTGCGATGCGCTGCGATATCGACCTCCATGCCGACGGCAAAGCCTGCGGCTACGTGCGCCTGCCGCACTCGGTGCACCGCTCTGCGTATGGCTGGATTCCGATTCCGATCGTGCGCATCGCCAATGGCGCGGGCCCGCGCGTCCTGCTGGTCGCTGGCAACCATGGCGACGAATGGGAAGGGCAGATCGCCCTGGGCAACCTCATCCGGTCGATCGAGCCGCAGCAGATCAGCGGCCAACTCGTGATCCTGCCGTCTGCCAACTTTTTGGCCGCGCGGGCCGGCAGGCGCACGGCGCCGGAGGACGGTGGCAACCTTAACCGCAGCTTCCCCGGCGATCCCACAGGTACGCTGACGCAGCAGATAGCGTACTGGATCGAACACGTACTGTTGCCCGGCTTTGACTACAGCTTCGATTTTCATTCGGGCGGCAGCTCGCTGTACTACCTGCCCAGTACGATCGCTTACCAGGACGCCGAGCCGCAGCGAATGGCCAGGGTGCTGGGCCTGGTCCGCGCGTTTGCGGCACCGGTGGGTTTCATGGTTACGGCACCACAGAGCGGTGGCCGGTCGTTCACCGCGGCGTCGATTCGCCAGGGTGTGTGGTCGATTGCCACCGAGATCGGCGGCGGTGGGCTGGTCACGCCACAGACCATGGCCAGCATGGAGGGCGGCGTGCTGCGCCTGCTCCAGCATGTGGGCCTGTGGCGCGGCACCGCACCGCCTGCGCAGCACGACACGCGACTGACCGAGGTCGCGGGCGACGCGCACTATGTATACGCGATGGACCATGGTTTGTTCGAGCCGCTGGTAGATGTAGGCGCGGAAGTTCAAGCCGGACAGGCGGCGGCGCGCATCCACTTTCACGCCACCCCCTGGCGCGAACCGGTCCTGCTGCACTTCCGGCATGCCGGTCTGGTATTGTGCAAACGGGTACCGGCCTTGTGCGAGCCGGGCGACTGCCTGTTCCAGTTGGCCAGCGACCTTCCCTGAAGCCGGCAACCGCCTGCACCCAACCTTCGAGCTGAATTTCATGTCCAATTTTCTCAACAACGCCTGGTATGTGGTTGCCCTCTCACCCGACGTCGAACACACCCTGAAACCGGTCAGGGTGCTGGGCGAAGCCATCGTGCTGTACCGCAAGCAGGACGGCACACCGGTCGCACTGGAGGACGCCTGCCCGCACCGCAAGTTGCCGCTCTCGATGGGCCGCATCAAGAATGACGCCGTCGAGTGCGGCTACCACGGCCTGACCTTCGATTGCTCCGGGAAATGCATCGATGCCGCCACCCAGGAGCGCATACCGCCATTTGCCAAAGTGCGCAGTTATCCCGTGCGCGACCGTTATGGCCTGCTGTGGATCTGGATGGGCGATCCGCAGCGCGCGGCCACACAGGACATCTACGAGATCGAACACCACGACAACCCGGCCTGGAACCTCACCGGTGGCGACAGCCTGCTGTGCAAGTGCAACTACCTGTGGCTGGTGGACAACCTGCTCGACCCGTCCCACGTGGCCTGGGTGCATCGCACCTCGTTTGGTGGTGCTGGCACCGACGACACACCGCTGCAGGTTGCCGACGACGCGCACGGCGTGGTGTGCAGCCGCTGGATCAATGGCCAGCCGCCGCCGCCGTTCTACGCGCCGCTCGTCAAGTTCAAGGGCCTTGCCGACCGATACCAGCACTATGAGGTGCGTTTCCCCTCACAGGCCATCAACAAGGGCATCTATGCCCCGGCAGGCAATGGTGGTCCCGGAATGGTCGAGGGCGCCGACATCTACCGCATGGTGTCGTACAACTTCCTCACACCGGTGGACGAGGACAGCACTCTGTATTTCTGGTTGCAGCACCGCAATACCGACCCGCACGACGCCGACATCACACGGGGCGCCGCAGTCGGTGCCTAGGCTGCGTTCGAGGAGGACAGGGTGATCCTGGAGGCAGTGCACAAGGGCATGAAGAACCGCTCCACCCAAACCACGGGCCTGCTGCTGGACGCGGCCGCCAACCGCTTTCGCACGCGCCTGGCCGAGATGATCGCGGCCGAATCCGCGCCTCTCTCCGGCGCGGACCCAACCCCAAGCCCGACACCCTCCTAGGCGTCGGGTTCCTTGTAGAAGCCGACCACGTCGCCCGCTGTGGTGACACCCAGGCCATTGAGCAGGCGGTTTGAGTAATTGAAATAGGCGCAGACCTGGTTCACCTCCAGGATCTCGCCGTCGTCGCAACCGGCGGCCTTGAGCGCATCCCAGTCTGCGCGGTTCATGTCACCCACGTTGGCCGTCAGCTTGCGGGCGTAATTCAGAAACGCCAGTTCTTTGCCCTCGAAGACGCGTTCGGGTTGACCGCCCTGCAGCGCCTCCCATACCAGTTCGGCCCGCGGCGGGTCGTTCATCAGGCGGCGCGCATTGGCCCAGTGGTGTGTCAGACTGTATTCGCAGCGGTTGGTCATGCTCACATACGACGCCACCAGCTCCAGGAATGCAAACGGCAGCGTGTTGTCGGGGTTGTGCAGCACGCTGCGGTACAACACAAGGTGCCCCTGCATGCTGTGCGGGCGCAGGCTGTGCGCCCGCATCACGTTGTCCACCGTGCCAGCCGGTGTCAGGGCCAGCTTGTACATCTCCTGCAACTTGCCGGTGGCTGCCTCCAGGGGAATCATCTGGATCCAGGCGCTCTCTGGAGTCCCTTCAGGCGGCCGGGCGGCGCTCTCCAGGGTACCTTCGTGCTGCGCACTGCGGTGCTGAGCGCCTTCGGGCGGCCGTGCGGCGCTCATGCGGTTTCCTTCAGGATGGACCGGCGATCAACCGGCGGTCTGGCAAAAATATTGCGAACCATGGGTACAAAAGTCTCCAGCGGCTCGCAGGGGTAATGCGGATCGGAGGCCGCCTGATCGTAACGGGCGACAAACTCGGCCGTCCAGTCAAAATGGGGATTGCCACGCCAACGCTCGCGTTCATGCCGATTGACGCCGGGCAAGTTCGGCGCATGCAGGTTCTGGAAAGTCGCGTGATGGCGCAACATCCAGACGTTACGTTCCGAGACATAGGCGCCCAGCAGCGTCGCGGCAAAGTCGCCATGCAGCAACGGGCAGGCGATGAACCCGACGTCGTGCAGCAGCGCAACCACCACGTCCTCCTCTTCGCGCCCGTCGCGCAGCGCCATGGTGGCGCTCTGCAGGCTGTGGCGGTAGTTGTTGACCATGTAGCCAAAGCAGGGATCGTGTTCGCTGGCGCGCAACAGGCGCAGCGCCTGGTCGCCCTGCTGGCTCGCAAGGTAGGCCGAGCGTTGCGCCTCCAGCAGGAGCCAGTCGGCGCGCGACAAGTCCTCCAGGGCAATCTGGTCGACATAGCGCCAGGCCGGATCGGCCAGTCGGTCGTAACGTGAGGTATCGAGTGTCATGGGGGTGCCTTCAAGAGTTAATCCATGCCTGGGTCGCAGTGCGCCAAGGTTTCAGGGCGCGCGCCACAGCCGGATGCGCCGACGCGGCCACAAGCCAGGTCTGCAGGACGGGCGGGAGTGTCAGTGGCTGTGCGCATGCCGCCAGCAACTGCTGCGCCAGCGGCAGCGTCACCAGTGGCCCGCAATCGGCCAGGCTGAGCTGCGGCGTGAGCAGGAATGGGCACGGCGCAACCGAGCGCGCAAGTTGTTCGAGGCGCAAGATCAGCTCGGAACGTAGAAGCGCCACCGCGGCAGCGTCCGCGCCGCGGGACCGCACCTGCGCGAACAGAGCGCGCACCCGGGGTTCCAGGTACAGGTCATGGAAACGGCTGATGAAGCGCACGCGGGCCCGAAGCGCAGGCTCTGGCGGCAACATCACCGGCTCTGGATAACGTTCTTCCAGATATTCATTGATGACCTCGGACTCGGACAGCACCCAACCATCGACTTCGATGGCCGGCAGCGTGCCCATGGGAACGATGGCGCGGTACTCCTGCGAACGGTAGCCGTTGGGCGGTAGCCGCTCCTCGAAATCCACGCCTTTGGCGCACAGGACGATGCGTACCTTGGCGCTGTAACTTGACAGGGGCGTGGCGTAGAAGATCATCCCTGCCCGTCGCGCAGGAAGTTGGCATAGTCAAGCGCCGCCTCGCGGGCTGCAGTAGCGAGCAACTGCGCGCCATGCTCGGCGCGCGCAAGGCCCGAATGCGAACCCACGCGGCCGTCGGGAAAGCGCGCGCGGTGCGACTGCGCATCCATGTGGTTGTCGCCGCCGTGGAACTTGATGAAGTCGGCATCCAGCGGCACGGGTGCGGGCAGCTCGTCTTCCCGGCTGATAGCGGGCAGCACATGCCGGGTGATGGCGATCTCCGAGGGCGTTGCATGCATGCCCTCGCCTTCGCCGTACAGACGCTGGCGCATGGCATTGACTTGCGGCAGGTCCCACCAGCTGCGCAGGCGGAAGTGGACCGAGCCGGAGCGATCGTGCCCCAGGCTGCGGTCGGCATGCATCTCCTGAAACGCGCACGCAGCCGGCGCGGCGTTGCCGCCGTGCCCGTTGAGAAAATAGAAATGGCGAAAGCCACCCCGCGCCAGCGACTGCACATAGTCGATGATGACGTGCACCAGTGTGGTTGGCCGCAGCGACACCGTGCCGGGGAAGGCGAGGTTGAACTGCGCCGGCCCGAGCATCAGCGTGGGGCCGACCAGGGCGCCGGCGATCTCGCCCATGGCCTGCGCCACCGATTGCGCGGTGAAGGTGTCGGTCCCGATCAGCCCGGTGGGGCCGTGCTGCTCGGTCGAACCCATCGGGATCACGACCCCGGTCGAGGTGCGCAGGTAGGCTTCAACGTCTGGCCAGGTGCAATGCTGCAGGATCATGGCAAGCCTGCGCTCCCAAAACGGCCAGCAACCGGGGTTGCGCGCCAAAAGCCAACGCACCCGGTGGGCGGGGGAGACAAACTGGCGCAATGTAGGACTGGCATACAGTTTCTATTGTCTAGACAAGATGATTGTCATGTCAAGGGAGCAGCGACAGTGTCGGTGCTGGCACCATCGGACAGAACCCTGAGCAGGGTGTCCCGTACGCACAGGAGCAGCGGCGGCAGGCCATCAAACAGGCAACTCCGCCCGTTGGCGGTGCAGGAACTGACGCTGCGCCAAGGACACCCGTGGCCCACTCCCCGCCGCGGTGCGCTGCTTCAAAAGAGCCTGCAACACCGGGGGCCGCGCGCGCGCTCCGCTGTCGCGGTAGTCTTCCAGCAGGGCTTGCGTCACCAGCGCGCCGTGCATGCCACGCTCGTCCACCAGATAGTCGTGCATATGCTGCACCAGAACCTCCGGCGTCAGGCCGTGCGTGCTTTGGCTGCGACTCCACAACCAGCCGGCAATCGCCCATAGCGCCATGAAGGCCGAAGGCCACATGGCATGCGCGGTGACAGTTGCGGCCTCCCTATCCTTCTGGCCAAGCAGCAGCGCGACGCTGCGCCGGAAACGGCCCGAGTTGCCAAGCAGATCCCAATACCGCGCCGCCCGCCCGAAGTGCTGCACCGTTTCGGCATCCAACACGTCGCTGCACAACAGCGCATAAGGCGGCTGGTCGTCGAACCGCATGCCGTGGGCCTGCGCATGGCGCGCGATGGGAGTGCCGCGCAGGCGCTTGAGCAAACCCAACTGGATCTCGTGTGGACGCAGGGCGTACAGACGGTCGAAGCCGTCGGCAAAACTCTGCAGCGACTCGCCCGGCAGTCCGAAGATCAGATCGGTATGCAAATGCGCATGGGAATGCTGCTGCAGCCAGCGCAGGTTGGCCACTGTGAGCGCGTTGTCCTGTTTGCGCGAGATGCGTTTTTGCACCTCCTCGTTGAAGCTCTGGATACCCACTTCGAACTGCAACACGCCCGGCGGAAACTGCGCAATCATCGCGCGCAGGCGCTCGGGCAGATGGTCCGGAATCACTTCGAAGTGGACAAACAACCCAGCTTCCGGGGAACCGCTGCAGCCCTGCTCGGCCAGACGGTCCAGAAAGAACTGCAGGATACGGACCGAGCTGTCGATTTTCAGGTTGAACGTGCGGTCGACGAACTTGAAGCGGCGTGCGCCACGCGCATAGAGAATGCCCAACTCGCCCAGGAACCGGTCGCTGTCAAACGCCCACGCCGTCTTGTCGAGCGAGCTCAGGCAGAACTCGCATTTGAACGGGCAGCCCCGCGAGGCTTCCACATACAACGTGCGGTGGGCCACGTCATCGGCAGCGTATTCGCCGTACGGCAAACTGATCTGCGCCAGCGGCGCCTGCAAGCCGGCCAGCACCTTCATCAGCGGTTGCGGGCCGAACAACAAGGCTCGGCAGAGTGCGGGGAAACTCGTGTCACCCCAGCCGGTGATCACGTGGTCGGCCAGCGCCACGACCTCCTGCCCATCGGTTTCATGGCTGACCTCCGGGCCACCGAGCACAATCTTCAGCCCAGGGCGCAACTGCCGCAACACGCGCAGCAAGGCGCAGGTCTGCAGCACGTTCCAGATGTACACACCCAGTCCCAGAATCTGGGTCTGGCCGACAGCGGCGGTGCCGAAAGTGGCCAGCAGCTCCGCCGCGACCTGCTGCGGGTCGCGCGCGATGGTGAACTCGCGCAGCAGCGTCACCCCGCGCAGCTCACCCATGTTGGCCAGCAGGTAGCGCAGTCCGAGGGACGCGTGGATGTACTTCGCATTCAGTGTGCACAGGACAACACGGGGCGCCAGGACCAGAGATTCGGACATGCCCTTATTATTGGTCGGGAAGGGCAATAGGGTCGGTGGCACCCGGTGCCAGCTGTTGTAAGGTGCACCGGGCGCAAGCGACAGTTGCTGTAAGAGCGGCGGGAACTTCACTCCGACCAACAGGTCCCACTACCGCTGACCCCCTTTGTTTACATGACCCTGCAATCTCTGATACCGGCCAGCCTGCGCGCAATGGTGCTGGCGTTCGCCTGTGCAGGCCACGCATTGGTGGGTGCGCAAGCGTCCTCCGCAGTTGCGGCCACAGCGGTGGTCACCACCAACCAGGTACGCGCAGAGCTGCTCGCACATGCTCCCGACGGTGCCGACGCCGGCAAAACGGTCTGGGTCGGCCTGCAACTGGCGCACAAACCCGAGTGGCACACCTACTGGAAGAACCCGGGCGACTCCGGCTTGCCGACCGAGCTGACCTGGACGCTGCCAGAGGGGATAACTGCCGGCGCCATCGCCTGGACCCTGCCCAAGAAGATACCCATCGGCAATCTGGCCAACTATGGGTTTGAGGGCACCGTATTGCTGGCGGTACCACTGACCATCACACCCGCCTTCAAGCCACCCTTCCTGTCGGGCGACATCGAAATCCGCCTCAAGGCCAACTGGCTGGTCTGCAAACTCGAATGCATCCCGGAGGAAGGCAGTTTTGTGCTTCGGCTGCCGCTGCGCACCTCGGTTGCCGGCAATGCGGCAGCGTTCGAAGCGGCGTCACGGGCGGTCCCAGTTGCGCTTGCGGACGCAACCCGCAGCGGCGTCACCCTCGACGGAAACCATATCCAGCTGGCTGTGTACGGGCTGCCGACTGCGGTACAGGGCAAGACACTGGAATTTTTCCCCGAGACACCCGAAGTCATTGAAACTGCCGGCAAGTGGAGCCAAAGCTGGGATGGCGCAGTCTGGCGCGCGCGGGTGCCGCTGTCCGCGCAGCGCAGCAACAGCCCACAGCTGATGCCGGTGGCGCTGGGACTGGGAACTCAGGGTTATAGGGCCGAACTGCCGGTCAGCGGAGCCTGGCCCCAGGTCAGTGTCCCGGTACAGGTTCCCGCCCCGGTGCTGCGCACTGCGGCCCCGGCGACGCCACCATTGGGCTTTTGGGCCGCCTTGCTGGGGGCCTTATTGGGAGGTTTGATTCTCAACCTGATGCCTTGCGTGTTTCCGGTGCTGGCCATCAAGGTGCTCGGGTTTTCCCGCCACAGCGTTGACCAGCGCGCGCGACGGCTCAATGGCCTGGCTTACAGTGCCGGTGTTTTGCTCAGTTTTCTGGCGCTCGGTGCCCTGGTGCTGGGTTTGCGCGACGCCGGGGAGAGTTTGGGCTGGGGTTTCCAGTTGCAGGAGCCGGCCGTGGTGGCAGCGCTGGCCCTGCTGTTCACACTGATAGGTCTGAACCTGTCCGGCGTGTTCGAATTCGCCAGCATAGTGCCGTCCTCGCTGGCCAGCCTGCAGGTTCGCCATCCGACGCAAGATGCGTTTCTGACCGGTGTGCTGGCGGTCGCCATTGCCTCTCCGTGTACGGCGCCGTTCATGGGTGCGTCGCTGGGACTTGCGATTGGCCTTCCGACGGTCGAGGCATTGGCAATTTTTGCTGCCTTAGGCCTCGGTTTTGCCTTACCTTACCTGAGCGCGAGCTGGCTGCCGGCGGTCGCGCGCGCGCTGCCGCGCCCGGGTGCCTGGATGAACACCTTGCGCCGCTTGCTGGCGTTCCCGATGTATGCCACTGTGGCTTGGCTGGTCTGGGTGTTGGGCCAGCAGTCGGGCATCGATGGTGCGGGCGCATTGCTGGCTTTGCTGATTGCCTTGGCCTGGCTGGTTTGGTCATTGGGGCTGCGCGGGCGCACGCGTCTGGTGCTGGGTTCGGCGTCGGTACTGGCGTTCGCCGTGCTGGCGTGGGGGCTCGGCCCACATGTGACGCGGCCGCTGCAAGAGGGCGCCAATATAAGTGTGACTGAGGGCTGGGAGGCTTGGGAACCGGGAAGGGTGGAACAGTTGCTGGCCCAAGGTGACCCGGTGTTCGTGGATTTCACCGCTGCCTGGTGCGTCACCTGCCAGTACAACAAGAAGACCACATTGGAGGACCGGGATGTACTTGCCGACCTGGCCGCGCGCAAGGTACGCTTGTTGCGCGCCGACTGGACGCGCCGCGACCCTGCCATCACCGCGGCATTGCGCCAG
>JAJAZK010000144.1 GCA_026785765.1 Rhodoferax sp.
CAGCCGGGCTGCCCAAGCAAACCTTGCCCGTCACGCGGTTTGATATTGTGGAGGTCGCGGGCAAGCCGGTAGTGCGGGTACGTTCCGACAACTCCTACGGCAACCTGGTACTCGAAGTGGCACCGGTGGTTCCTGGTGCGCAGTGGGTGCTGCGCTGGAGCTGGTCACTGCAGCGGGGGCTGCAGGACAGCGATTTGTCCACCGAAAAGGGCGACGACTCGCCGCTCAAGGTGTGTGCGCTCTTCGACATGCCGCTTTCCGGACTCGGGCTTGCGCAACGCACCAAACTGCGCATCGCGCGCGGCCTCAGTGGCGAACACCTTCCCAGCGCCACCCTGTGTTATGTATGGGACCGCCTGCTGCCAGCGGGTTCCGAGCTGCCAAACGCGTTCAGCGACCGGGTCCGTTACATCGTGGTAGCAACTGGCCCGGCGCGGCCTGGAGAGTGGTTCAAATACCAACGCACGCTGGCGGTCGACTTCCAGCGCGCTTTCGGTCACGAGAGCGCGGCGCTGCCGCCGCTGCTGGCGATCGCGGTGGGTGCCGACTCCGACAACACCGGCGGCAACAGCCTGGGCTTGGTCGGTGACATCAGTTTGACGCCATGAAGACACGGCATCTCTTGGCACCAACTGCACACAGTGTCGTTTCGCTGAAACAGCCGATGCAGCGCCGCCAGGCTATCGCACCACTGCTCGCCCTGCCGCTGCTCGCACTGGGCGGCTGCGGCTGGGTGCAGGATGTCGACCACAGCGGCGTTGGCGCACCGGCGACCGGACCACTGCCGCGCCCGGTGCGCACGGCTTGGGTACTGAGCTCCGGTGGGCCGCGCGGCTTCGCCCATGTTGGTGTGCTGAAGGCGCTCGATGAGCTCAAATTGCGCCCGGACCTGGTGGTGGGAGCCTCGATCGGCGCCCTCGTCGCCTGTCTCTACGCCAGCGGCATGCCAATCGCAGACATGGAAAAGCTGGCATTGGATTTCAACCTGATGTCGATGGTGCGCCCCAGCCTGGGCAATCCCGGTGGAGAAAAGATCAGTGCTGTCGCCATGGCATCGATGCTCAACACGATGCTGGGCAACCGGCGCCTGGAGCAGTTACCCATCGCGGCGGCCGTGGTGGCGATACATCAGTCGTCGCGCGAAGTGGTCGCATTCACCCGGGGGGATGCTGGTGTGGCCGTGCAGGCGTCAACCGCAATCGAGGGAACTTTCGCACCGGTGCGTATCCGTGGCACACCGTATGTAGACCCTGACCTCGGCACACCGATGCCGGTGCGGGTGGCGCAGGCCCTGGGGGCGAACCGGGTACTGGCGGTCGACGTGTCGGCCCATGAATGGAAAGCGCCACCTGGCTCGGAGCGTTTCCGGGCGGGCGATCTGCGCAAACGCGCGCTCACCGAACCGGAGGCTCGGGCCGCCACATTGACACTGCACCCGGAAATCCGGTATTACGTCAGCCTGAGCCAGGCGTTTCGCGAACACGCTATCCGGGTCGGTTACGACGACACAATGGCACAGGCCAAGGCCCTGCGCGCCGCCTTCGCCCCTGGGTAACGCAGTTACCGCGTGTAAGAATGGGCAGAGTGGCCGCGACGAACCGGCACTGCGCGCTCGCTGGTGCGCGCTGCATGCCAAAACCCACTGCCCGCACTGGACTAAATCTTGAGCCTTAAAAAACTGGCAATTCTGGCGTTGATCGCGCTGGCTGCGATTGCTTTTTTCGCATTCGACCTGGGCCGCTACTTCAGCCTGGCCTATATCAAGGAAAGCCAGGCCAGTTTCGTCGCCGTTTACGAGCAAAGACCTATTCTGGTCACGCTGGTGTTTTTTGCCGTGTACGTTGCAATCACGGCGCTATCCCTGCCTGGCGCCGCCATCATGACCCTCGCCTCTGGCGCGAGTTTTGGCCTGGTCTGGGGCACCATTGTGGTGTCGTTCGCTTCGACCCTCGGCGCCACGCTGGCCATGCTGGCGGCACGCACGATATTGCGCGAGTCGATCGAAAAGCGCTTTGGCCAGAAACTCGTCGAGGTCAACAAGGGCGTGGACAAGGAAGGCGCCTTTTACCTTTTCACACTGCGCCTGATTCCGGCGATTCCCTTTTTTGCACTCAACCTGTTGATGGGCCTGACACGTATGAAGACCTGGACCTTCTTCTGGGTCAGCCAGGTTGGCATGTTCGCCGGTACGGTGGCCTACGTCTATGCTGGCACGGAAATCGCCAGGATCGATTCGTTGCGCTCCATCTTGTCACCCGGACTGCTCGGTGCTTTTGTGCTGCTCGGGATCTTCCCGCTCGTGACCAAGAAAATTGTGGATGGCGTCAAGAAACGCAAGGTCTACGCGCGTTGGAACGCGGTTCGCCCCAAGACCTTCGACCGCAATCTGGTGGTAATTGGCGCCGGCGCGGGTGGCCTGGTCACGGCCCTGATCGGTGCCGCTGTGAAGGCCAAAGTCACACTGGTGGAAGCCCACAAGATGGGGGGCGACTGCCTCAATTTCGGTTGTGTACCAAGCAAGGCGCTGATCCGGACTGCCAAATTGCGGCATCAGATTGTGCACAGCGCAAAGTATGGGCTGGCCAGTTCCACTACCAGTTTCAGCTTCAAGGAGGTGATGGCACGGGTGCACCGGATCATTGCCGAGATCGCCCCGCACGACAGCGTTGAGCGTTTTACCGGGCTGGGTGTTGACGTGGTGCTGGGATACGCCCGAATCACCAACCCCTGGACCGTCGAGGTCACTCTGCACGACGGCAGCAAACAGGTCCTGACCACCCGCAACATCGTGATTGCCGCCGGTGCACGGCCGTTTGTGCCGCCGCTGCCAGGCCTGGACGGTGTGGGGTACGTGACAAGCGATACCCTGTGGGACGAATTCGCCAAGCTGGACGACATGCCGCAGCGCATCGTGGTGCTGGGAGGCGGCCCCATCGGCTGCGAGTTGTCGCAGGCATTCGCTCGCCTGGGCGCCGAGGTGACCCAGATCGAGATGGGCGCGCGCATCATGATCCGGGAAGACGTGGAGGTGTCGGAA
Source organism: Rhodoferax sp. (assembly GCA_026785765.1). Classification (GTDB taxonomy): domain Bacteria; phylum Pseudomonadota; class Gammaproteobacteria; order Burkholderiales; family Burkholderiaceae_C; genus CAISIP01. Next base: position 3,038 of record JAJAZK010000144.1, read on the forward strand.
TTGGCCAAGGCGGCACTGCAAGCCGATGGCGTGCGGGTGTTGACGGGCCACAAGGCGCTGCGTTGCGAAGCCGTGGGTGGTCGCAAATCCATCGTGGTCGAACACCAGGGACAAGAACTGCAGATCGAATTCGACGCCCTGGTCTGTGCCGTCGGACGCGTCGCACGGCTGACCGGATACGGGCTCGAAGAGCTGGGCATCCCGACCCAACGCACGGTAGAAACCAACGAATACCTGCAGACCCTGTACCCGAACATTTATGCCGCAGGGGACGTGGCCGGGCCCTACCAGTTCACCCACACCGCCGCCCACCAAGCCTGGTATGCGGCGGTGAACGCGCTGTTTGGCGACCTTAAAAAGTTCAAGGCCGACTATTCCGTCATCCCGTGGGCGACCTTTATCGACCCCGAGGTGGCACGTGTAGGGCTGAACGAACAGGAAGCCCGCGAACAGGGCATACCGTATGAAGTCGTCAAATACGGCATCGACGACCTGGACCGCGCGATTGCCGACAGCGAAGCGCACGGCTTCGTGAAGGTGCTTACAGTGCCGGGCAAGGACCGCATTCTAGGGGTCACCATTGTTGGAGTACATGCCGGTGATTTGCTGGCCGAGTACGTACTGGCCATGAAACACGGCCTCGGCATTAACAAGATCCTGGGAACCATCCATACCTACCCGACTCTGTCAGAAGCCAACAAATACGCCGCAGGAGAGTGGAAACGTGCGCACCAACCGCTGCGTCTGCTCGAATGGGTGCGCAAGTACCATGACTGGAAAAGGAGCTGAAGCAAAATGCAACGACGCCACATGCTGGCCTGCCTGACAAGCCTGCTGTCCCTGGCGCCATTGCATCCAGCGCGGGCGCAGGGTGCCGGAGGGATCGACCACAGCTACGCGGCCTGGGATGCACTGCTCAAAAAACACGTGCGCTGGTTGCCCGACAACAAACAATCCGGCATCGACTACAAAGGCTTCCAGACGGACCGAAGCGCACTCAAGAAAGTGCTGGCCGAGTGGTCCGCCGTGTCGGCGCCAGGTTTTGCGGCGTTCAGCCGGGAACAGCAGATGGCGTTTCTGGTCAACGCCTACAACGGCTTTACGGTCGAACTGATATTGACAAAGTACCCCGATCTGAAGTCGATCAAGGACCTCGGCTCGATCGTGCAAAGCCCATGGAAGAAGAAGTTTTTCCGCCTGCTCGGTGACGAGCGCCATCTGGACTGGATCGAGCATGAGCAACTGCGGCCACGCTACGCCGATCCACGGGTGCACGCAGCGGTGAACTGCGCCTCCATTGGCTGCCCGGCACTGC
>JAJAZK010000145.1 GCA_026785765.1 Rhodoferax sp.
GCACGAACACCGTGACGGCCTGCGCATTCTGGGTGCGACTGTGCTCTTCAAGCTCAATTCGACCCGACGCGCGCTGGAAGCTTTCCAGATCGACTCGTCGCTGGGTACGTCGCGCCCGCAAGACAGCAACTGGGAGCTGGCCAAGAAGCTGGCCCTTGCCTCGGCCACGACGGACATGTCGTTGGTACGCCACTGGAACGGCGTGCATCTGATTGCCGGCTCCTACCTTGCCATCGCCACCCGCAACCAGTTGCCAGCGGCGCACCCCTTGAGCGAGCTGCTGTGGCCCTACCTGTTCGGCACCCAGCACAGCAACGACATCACAACGCGCGGCCAGATGGTGCCTGGCGGAGAGTTCGAGACCATCTTCAGTTTCACGATGGCAGGCATAGGCCACCTGTTCGACGAGAGTTTTGCCGCCTACCGGTTTGTGGTGAATGACCCCGAGGCCGACGCGCAGCGGCGCCAGATACCCGGTGCCGGGTTCGACACGCCCAGCCTGGACAATCTCCAGGCACTGTTCGACGTGATGCATGCGCATGCCAGGTCCACCTTGCAGATCTATTTCCCCGACAGGCCCGCCGCCTCTGCCACCGACACCATCCGCGCCGATGCTGCCATTGGCGCCTGGCTCGATGAACTCAATACCCTGATTCCGAACGGTGTGGAAGTGACACGCGCCGATGTGAGCTTTGACAGCCTGGCGCGCCTTGCCGCACGCTTCATCTACCTGGCGACGGTGCAACACGAGTTGCTGGGAAGTTATATCTGGAACTACCAGTTGTGGACGCATCGCCAGCCCGTGCGGGTCTACAAGACCGGGCAACGCGAGCCGCTGGATGTCTACCAGCGGCTGGTCAACGCCAACTACAACCTCAACGTCACGCGCCGCGCCTTGATGTACGACTTCACCTACCTGGTCGATGACGTGCCGGCCCAGGCTGCAATGCGCAAGTTTGTTCGCGAGCTCGACACGCTGCAGGCCACGATGGAGCAGCAGCCGTGGGCAGTGTGGAAGATGTACCCCCGGTCGCTCAAGGTCAGCATCAATGCATAGGAACACAAGATGAGCAAGAGACTTCGTTGGTACCTGGCGCTGGCCGCTCTGGTGGCACTGGGCGCCTATCTCTGGCAGCACCGTTTTGGCACGCCCGAAGACTTCACTGCCGAGGAGGACGAATACAAATACGGCTCAATCGGCGCCGATCACCCGATGGCCATGGCGCCCATCCCGTACTGGATTTTCAAGGCCTTGCCGCTGGTGGTGCCCGCCGACCAGGCCATCGAGGGTGAAGTCGTGCAGGCCAACGGCAACACCGTGACCGCCCAGGTGTACGCGCCACGCAATGGCAAAAAAGGCCTGGATGCCTTCGGCATGGTCACCGAAGCGTCAATGCCGCCGGGCAAGGACGTTGCGCCGGAAGCCTTCCGGTTCGACCGGCCCATCGGCGTCTCCAAACGCACGGTTTTGGGCATCGACCTGATCGGCTTCAACTGCTCGGTCTGCCACCTGACGACGCTGCGCCGCACGCCGGGCGCCAAGCAGGAGATCGTAGTCGCGGGCACCGGCAACAGCATGGACATGGAACAACTCTTCCTGTACATGTTTGGCGTGATCGGCAGCGACCGGTTCACCGGCACAGCGGTGATGGACGCGGTGGACACGGCGTTGAAGGACGCGGCGGTCAAGGCGGCCCCCGGGCAAACGGTCAGCCTCAGCTGGTATGAGCGCCTCATCTACCGCATTTTCATTGTGGTGGCACCACCGCTCATGAACGGGCGCAAAAAGGAGTATTTCGACTTCATCACCCCGGGCCCGAACCGGCTGAACACCTTCGGCCCCGGGCGCGTCGCCACCTGGGCCGTGTACAAAAGGCTGTATGGCGATCCGCCAGAACGCACCAAGGTGCAGGGCATCGTCGACCACCCGCCGGTCTGGAACGGCCGTGCCCGGCCAGCCGGCATGCAGATGCACTGGGATGGCAACACCGATGTCTTCGAGGAACGCAACATTATTTCTTCGCTGGCCATCATCGGCAAAAACATCGAGTACATGGACCTGACGCGGCTCAACCGCATCGCCAGTTTCATCGGTGGTGTGCTGCCCCCCCGTTATGAAGACCTTGCTCCGCCGTTGAATGGCAAACCGGCCATCAACTTTGAGCTTACGGATCGTGGCGCCGGTCTGTTCAAGGCCCGCTGCTCCAGCTGCCACGCTCCCGACGGCATCCGCCTGGGCCGTGTCGAACCACTCGCCACCCTGGGCACCGACCCCGAGCGATTGCACGACTTCTCTGCCGCGCTGGTGAATGGCATCAACAGCCTGCAGACCGACGTCTGGAAACTACGCCATTTCAAGCTGCAAAGCGGTTATGTCAACAACCTGCTCGATGGCGTCTGGCTGCGTGGGCCTTACCTGCACAACGGCTCTGTGCCGAACCTGTGGGAATTGCTGAAAAAGCCCGACTTGCGCCCAAAACGCTACTGCCGTGGCAGCGACGTGGTCGATTGGGAGAACGTCGGGTACGTCGCCAGGATTCTTGCCGACAGCGACAAGGAGGGGTGCGGCGAAAACTTCCTTTACGATACCGCAGTCAAGGGCAACAGCAATGCCGGGCACGATTTCGGCACCGACCTCAGCGATCAGGACAAGAAGGCGCTGGTAGAGTTCCTGAAAACTTTGTAGGCCACGCCATGAGTCTGCGCCAGCGGTGATCCAGTGGCCGCCATTGCGTGGCGTAAAAAAGATAGCCAGTACTCTTTTCGATTACAGCAACTCCAGCGTCGTGCGGTGCCGGTGGCGCTCGAGTCCCGGTGTGCTGTCCTCCCCCGCCAGCAGTTCCTGCAGGCGTGGCAGATCGGCCACAACGTCGACATCCCACAGGGTTTCCAGCTCGCGCATGCGAATACCGAGATCTCCGGCGCGTGCGCGGGTAGCCGCCATCACCCGATCGGTGCCCCACGCCATCCCGGAAAAGAGCGCTTCCTGCGGCCTGCGCAGTCCGACCAGCACGTAACCGCCATCTTCGGCCGGGTGAAACACCGCATCTGCGCCTTCCTGTAGCGCCAAGGCTGCGCGGCGCAAGTGGGCGGGTGTCATGGGCGGGCAATCGGTTCCGACCAGCAGCACCGGACCGGCGCTGCATTGCTGCACGAACGCGGCATGCATGCGAACACCCAGTTCGCCCTCTGGCTGCGCCAGGCAACGGATGCCAGAGGTCCGGCGCAGCGCCCGGAAGAATCGATGCTGTACGTCCGGCGCACACCAGAGTGTCACCGGGCCAAGATCGGCCACCAACGCCGTCCTGACCGTCCTGAGTGCCAGGCAGCGCTGCAGCCGCGCAGCGCCCGCCGGACCGAGTGCCGGAATCAACCGGGTCTTGGCGAAACCGGGCACGGGTGCCTTGGCCAGTACAGCAATCTGCACATGGCGCAAGTCCGGGGCCGACTCAACGCGGCCGGTAACCGTATTCCCGCGCAAGTTCATCCGGGCTCGCTCCAAAGAAAAATCTTGCACGCAGGCGCCACATCAGGAAGATGGTTCGCAGGATGCCATGGCGTTCCCAGCGCCGCGCCGATGTGTAGACCACCTCGCGCAGGCAGGCAGGCGGCCCGACGCGTTTGAGCGCGCGCGACATCGCGATGTCTTCCATGAGCGCGATGTCGGCAAATCCGCCGACCGCCGCAAACGCCTCCCGGGCGACAAAAATCGCCTGATCCCCGGTCGCAATGCCACTCCAGCGCGAGCGCATATTCATGGCTCGGGACACGACGGAAAGCAAGGGCCGATGGCTGTCGATGCACACGTCGAACCGACCCCAGGCCCGGCCATTGTGCAATGCGTTGTGCACCAGCACATCGGCATTGGCAGGCAGCCGGGTGTCGGCGTGCAGGAACAGGAAGGCCGCCGCGGGGCAGGCTGCTGCGCCGGCATTCAACTGGGAGGCACGGCCGCGGGGGGCGCTCAGAGCAAGATCGCAAAACGCCTGGGCGACGGCCAATGTGCCGTCTTCGCTGCCACCGTCCACCACCACCACGCGCACGCCGCGCTGCCGAAACGCCTGCAGCGGTGCCAGTGCGGCCGCAAGGGCGGGCGCCTCATTGAGCACGGGCATGACAATGCTCAGGGCCGGGATGGCAGCAACCATTTTTCGCGGGACGATCGGGATGCTCACACCCCTATGGTGACACGATGCCCGATCCGCCTGGAGCGGAGCAATCGGTTTGACCTGTAAGAATCCGTGCCATGGTGCCGACAACGGGCGCACCGCTGCAATCCGGCGCGGCGCGCATTGTCGGTTACCGCCGCTCGTGCCTTGAAACGCAAGGCCGCAGTGCGGTCCGTAGAATTCTCAATCAAATCAGTGGTTTAACGCAGGGAGGGAAAGATGATCATGGGTATGTGGATCCGGCGCGCCTTGCTGGCGTGCCTTTCGGTGCTGTCCTGCGGCGCGGCAATGGCACAGCCAGTTGCCTGGGAGCAGGTTCTGGCCAAGGCCCGCGGGCAGACGGTCTACTGGAATGCCTGGGCCGGCGACGAGAAGACAAACCAGTTCATCGCCTGGACGGCGGCTGAGTTGGCCTCCCGCTACGGCGTCAAGGTCGAACATGTGCGTCTGAGCGATACCGCCGAAGCGGTCACCCGCGTCATCGCCGAAAAGTCCGCGGGGCGCGACAGCGGCGGCGGTGTGGATCTGATTTGGCTCAACGGCCCGAACTTTCTCAACATGAAGCAACGCGGCCTGTTGTACGGCCCCGTGACCCAGGCATTGCCGAATTTCCGTTACGTCGACACCACGTCCAAGCGGTCGAATATCATCGATTTCACGACGCCGGTCGACGGATACGCCGTCCCCTGGCGCATGGCGCAGATTGTTTTCATCTACGACAGTGCGCGCATCAAGAGTGCCCAGGAGGTGCCGAGGTCGGCTGCCGCGATGCTGGCCTGGGCACGCCGCAACCCTGGTCGCCTGACCCATCCCAACGTGAGCAACTTCCTGGGCGCCACGTTCCTGAAGCAGGCCTTGTACGAACTGGCTGCCGACCCGGGCGGCCTGCAGCAGCCCGCGACCGATGCCAGCTTCGCGCAGGTGACGGCTCCTTTGTGGGCCTGGTACGACGAGTTGCGCCCGTCGCTGTGGCGGCGCGGTCAGCAGTTCCCGGACAACGGGTCCGTACAACGGCAGTTGCTTGCGGATGGCGAGATCGACATCACGATATCCTTCAGTCCGAGCGAAGCCGCAGTGGCCATCGATTCCGGCTTGTTGCCCGCCAGCGTGCGCACCTTCGCCATGACCAAGGGGACCATCGGCAACACCAGCTTCGTTGCCATTCCCTACAACGCAAAAGCCAGGGAAGGGGCGATGGTGTTGGCAAATTTCCTTCTCGAGCCGGCTACCCAGGCGTATGCACAGGACATCAAGTCCATCGGCAGCCTGAACGTGCTGGACGCCACCAAGTTGTCCAGTGCACAACGCGCCGCGTTCGACAAGATGACGTCCAGTCCGGCGCTGCCGGGCGCGGCGGAGCTGGGTGCACCGCTGCTGGAGCCACACGCCTCCTGGATGACGCGGATCACCAGCGAGTGGCAGCGTCGGTATACCCGTTGACGCCTGCTGGAAAGCGACTTGTCCCCCCGGCCGGCTGACGCCGCACCTGCGCATCGGCTGCCGTCTGTGCGGGGGCCGCTCTTGTTGCGGCTGGCGCCCTGGATTACGCTCTCGGTCTTTCTGCTGCCGGTGTTCGCCGGCTTGTTGGGCACATTGCTGCCAGCGCTGGGCTACCTGCCGGCCGCCGGCGGGTACGCGCCGGGCTGGGATTCGTGGCGAACATTGTTTGCGGAGCCGGGATTTGCCACCAGCGTGCGCACCACCGTCGTCACGGGCGTGCTGGCAACCATCCTGTCGGTCGCGATTGCGCTGGGTTTTGGCGCCTGGGCGCACCACCGGCGCTGGGCCTCAGGGATAGGCCGGTGGCTGGCCCCCCTGCTGGCCATGCCGCACTCGGCGCTTGCCATCGGCCTGGCCTTTCTGATTGCGCCGTCGGGCTGGTTGGTGCGCGCCATCTCCCCCGGATGGACCGGATGGACCATACCCCCCGATGTCAGTACGGTCGGCCATCCGTCCGGTTGGCCGCTGATTCTCGGATTGTTGATCAAAGAGGTGCCCTACCTCGGTCTGATGACGCTCGGAGCCCTGGGGCAGGTGTCGGCGCGCGCGCACGTGGCGGCGGCGCGCGCGCTGGGTTATGGCCCGGTGGAGAGTTACATCAAGGTCGTGCTGCCGCAGATCTACCCGCAACTGCGGCTGCCGATTTTCGCCGTGCTGGCGTTCTCTTTGTCAGTGGTCGATGTCGGGCTGATCCTCGGTCCGGGCAATCCGCCGACCCTTGCCGTGCTGGCGGTTCGCTGGTTTGCAGCGCCCGATGTGTCACGCTATTTCCCGGCGGCTGCGGCGGCGATCCTGATGTTGTTGATCGTCACCGCGGGCATCCTGGTCTGGGTAGCGGCGGAGCGTCTGCTGTCTGTGGCCGGACGCCGGTGGATCGAGCGTGGTCGGCGGCGCTCGGCCGGCAGCGCGCTCGCGGCCGCCTCGGGCGCCTTTGGCCTGGTTCTGTATGCGCTGGCAATCGCGTCCCTGCTGGCGATGCTGCTCTGGTCCTTTGCGCAGCAGTGGCGTTATCCGGATGCGTTGCCTTCGGTGTGGACAACGTCGCAGTGGACGCGCCAGTTGTCCAGCGTGGCGCAACCATTCTGGAACACGCTTGCTGCCGGCATACTTTCGACCTTGATCGCACTGATCCTGACGGTCGCTTGCCTGGAGAATGAATCGGTGCGCCGCGGTGGTATTGACGCGGGTGAGCAGCGGCCGGTGCGGCAGCGTCGCCTGATGCTGCTCTACTTGCCCCTGCTCGTGCCGCAGGTGGCGTTTCTGTTTGGCGCGCAGGTTTTGCTGGTGCGGCTCGGGCTCGACGGTACGCTGGCATCGGTAGTCGGCATACACCTCGTGTTTGTGTTGCCTTACCTGTTTCTTTCGCTGGCCGATCCCTGGCGCGCGTTCGATGCGCGCTACACCCGCGCCGCGCTCAGTCTGGGCGCGTCGCGCCAGCGCACGTTCTGGCGCGTCAAATTGCCCTTGCTGCTCAAACCAACGCTGATTGCCTGCGCGGTGGCGTTTGCGGTGAGCGCTGGCCAGTTCCTTCCCACCCTGTTTGCTGGCGGCGGCCGGGTCGCCACGCTCACCACCGAGGCGGTCACCCTTGCAGCCGGAGCCGATCGGCGGGTGATCGGGGTGTGGGCGCTGTTGCAGTCGTCACTTCCGCTGGGCGCTTTCCTGGTCGCCGCGTGTCTGCCCTGGCTGCTGTATCGGAACCGAAAGGGGATGACGTGACCGACGCCGACGCTTTGCGCCTGCATCGCGTCGAAATCCGTCTTCGTCAGCAGCGCCTGATGGAGCCGCTGGACCTGGAGGTTCATCCGGGGCAGTGTGTCACGGTGATGGGACCCAGTGGCAGCGGGAAATCGACGCTGCTGAACTTCATTGCCGGTACGCTGGACCCCGTGTTCGAGGCGCGTGGGCGGGTGTTTGTTGGTGCGCATTGTCTCGATCATGTGGAGCCACAGCACCGCGGTATCGGGATCCTGTTTCAGGATGACCTGCTGTTTCCCCACTTGTCGGTGGGAGGTAACCTGGCGTTTGCATTGCCGGCGCTGGTGCGTGGCAGGTCAGCCCGGCGCGAGCGCGTTGCAGCCGCCCTGTCCGAGGCTGGCCTCGCCGGATTCGCCGAGCGCGACCCGGCCACCTTGTCCGGCGGGCAGCGCGCACGGGTTGCCGTGATGCGTACCTTGCTGGCCGAGCCACGCGCACTGCTGCTGGACGAACCTTTCAGCAAGCTCGATGCGAAGCTGCGCGGCGAGTTTCGGGCGTTCGTTTTCGAGCACGCACGCAGCCTCTCGCTGCCGGTCTTGCTGGTGACCCATGATGAAGCCGACGCAGCGGCAGCCGGCGGACCGATCGTGCAGTTGGGCACGGTATGAAAGCCGAGCCACTGCACCAGGCTTTGCATTCGGCCCTGTTGGCGCAACATCCGGCTCTGGCTGGGCGCACGCTGGAGCTGATGCGCGACAAGGGTCTGGCGCACGACCATGTGCGTCTGCTCGGCAGCGGTCTGCTGGCCCGCCTTCCCAAGCAAAGCCAGCTGGGACTGTCGGCGTCCGACAACCTGGCCTACCAGACGGCGTGTTTCGAGCGCGCCGCTGCGGGCGGGCACGTACCAAGGCTGGTCGGCGTGATTGCGCCAACGCCGGGCCTGCCGCGTGGCGGACTGCTGGTGGAAGAGATTGAGGGTCGCCCCGTACGGCTTCCCGGCGACCTGGCGGCGATTGCCGAAACGCTGGCCAGCCTGCATGTTTTGCCATTGCCGCCAGTCGACGCGCGCGCACCACTGATCGATGCCGCGGACGCGCTGGCTGCGCTGCAATCCGAGATTCGAGCCCAGGCCGATTACCTGGCGCAGGCCCGCATCGAGTCCCGGAGCCGAGGCTGGATCGACGAAGCACTGCAGCGCCTCGATAAGCTCGTGGCCGAGCCAGCGCGCCCGGCAAAGTGCCTGATTTCCTTTGACACCCACCCGGGAAACTACATTGTCACGGGTGACGGGCGGGCGGTGCTGGTGGATCTCGAAAAGGCACGTTACAGCTACGCCGCGCTGGATCTCGCGCACGCGACGCTGGTGACGTCGACCACTTGGGATGTGGATAGCGGCGCAGAGCTCACAGCCGCACAGGTATTGCAACTGTACGAATGCTGGATACGGGCTGTGGGAGCGCAGGGCGACTTCGAGAGGCCCTGGCTGGTGCCGCTGCGTGAGGCGATGTGGCTGTGGGCGGTGACCTGGTGTTCCAAGTGGCAGGTGCTGGAGCCACGGCGGGCCGCCAGTGGCGCGGACGGTGAAGACTGGTCAGCGAGCCGCAGCGATGCAACCCTGATCGCCCATATCCGCAATCGGGTCGAGACCTACCTTTCGCCGCGGTCCATCGCGTCGGTGCGCGCCGAGTTGGCGGTACTTGGCCAGGTCCTGCGTTGAGGCTGACAGCGTCGCCAGTTCAACTGGCGGCCCGTTCCAGTTTCTGAAAGAAATCGCGGAAGATGGCGTCACGCGCGACGCCGTGCGCTTCGCGCATCGGGTGGCGGCCCGCCGTCTGGTACCAGCGGCGGTCTGCCCCCAGCACGGGAGTAGTCACCATGGAACTCGGCACCCAGGCCGGGTTCAGCAGCCAGGCCACGTTGATGACATCCCAGATCACCCAGGAGTGGGCGTAGAGGCTGTCGATGCCGAGGAACTCCCACAAGGGGTTGTGGGTGAACAAATGGTACAGATAGTCGCCGATGGCACCACGCCCGCGGACGTAGGCCTGCATGTCGGGAAGAGACAGGCGCAGTTGCGCTCCGACGTGGTAGCCGGGCAGGTAGACGAGTGGTACACCGCTGTCGAGCAAGACGGTGGACGCCACCATGTCCTGCTCCAGATTGAAGGCGTAGTTGACCTGGGGTGCGTGCGACGGAAAGCCACTGGTCCAGACCACCACAACCCGGTCGATGATGTCCGGCGCGAGCAGCAACGCGTGCGCGATATTGGTCACGCATCCAAGGGCGATCACGTCCAGCGTGTCGCCGGGCCGGGTGGCGCGCGCGGTGCGGATCAGGTGGTCTGTCGCGGCGCTCGAGCGTGCATCCGTCGCAGACGACAGGTACCCGGTGGCTCCACGGTGCACCAGACCATCTGCGGCAATCCCCATGCGGTCGAAAACCGTCAGGATTTCGGCGTGACTGCGCTCCATGCCCACGGCGGGCGGCTGGAAAATCGGCCCTGCCATCGACTCCAGCGACACACCCTTGCGCTCGTGTTCTGCAATCTGGTCGGCGTGCTGGTGCAGAAGATCAAGATCGGCCTGGGTGGCCGCCGACGGGTTGTCGCGCGCACGCCGTGCACGCAGCATTTCCTGGCGCCGGTATTCGAACGAGAACGGTCCTGCATAGACCCCCTGCAGGTCGAACCGTTCGCGCGACAGAAGCAGCCAGGCTAAAGCGAACTGGTCATCGATTTCATTGGCTGCGTCGGTATCGATCACGACCCGCAGCCGGCCAGCGGGCAAAACCAGCCGGTCACGGTACCAGGCTGCGTCGCGCCTGCGCAGTGGGAACGCGGGTGGCGGTTGAGTGGTCATCCGGCATTCTCCCAGCGCGGCAGACGATAGACGCGGCGCGCCGTGCCAGCGCACACCGCGTCGCGCTCGGTCTGTGATAGGGCTTGTGCCAAGCGCTTGAACGCGTTCCACAGCACGCCGTACGAACAGCCAGTGCGGTCGACCGGGAAATTGCTCTCGAACATGCAGCGGTCGGCGCCAAACGATTCCAGGCAACCATCGACATAGGGCTGCCAGGCCTGCGCGAGGTCGATGGAGGAGGGCGGCACTGCGCGCTCGCGCCAGCCGAAACCGGCCACGACCATCGCCAGCCCGCCAAGTTTGATGCACACATTGGGGAAAACACGCAATGCCTGCACGCCTTGGCGCCAACGTTGGAACACCTCGGCACGGTGGCCGGCATAGGGGCCGGTGCCGATCGGGCCACCGAAGTGGTCCAACACGATGGTGACCCCCGGGCAGGCGCGGGCCAGCGCTGACACGTCGCCGAGCTGGTGGAAATAACACCAGAGATCGAGGGTCATGCCGCGCGCGCCCAGACGCTGGGCACCGGCCTGGACAGCGGGTTCCGCGAGCATCCTGGCATGTGTCGGGTACGCGCCATGGATGGACGGGTCGGCGTCCCAGGCTGTTACGTAGCGAATGCCTTTGAAGCGCGTTCCCGCAGCCTCTACGTGTGCGTTGAGGACCATGTCGACCACCGCACCGAGCGCCAGGTCGGCGCGGCCCACGATGCCGATAGCTACGTCTACCGCATGGTCTGCGAATGGCTGCGATAACACACCCATCAGGATCTCGGTTTCGCCCACGCAACGCAAATGCTCCGGGCCGCTGTCCCGGTAGCCCGAGAGGCATTCCACGTAGACCGAGGCCTCGACCTTGTGCCGTTGCGCGTCCTGGCGGAACTGTGGCAGCAGGTAGGTGTGGCCACCGCGATCCCACAGATGGTGATGGGCGTCCACCAGCGGGAGCTCCGGCAGCAGCGGCTCCTCGGTATGCAGGCCGAGCCAGTGCTCCCATTGCTGCATGCGCTCAGCACGCGCTGCCGTGCGACCCGTCGAAGACAAAGCCTGTGCGCCGTTCACAACATCCGTCCGCCATCCACCGCAATCGTCTGGCCGAACACATAGGCGGCCAGTGGCGAGGCCAGATAAAGACAGGCGCCAGCCATGTCGTAGGGCGTTCCGAGCCGACCGGCCGGGATGCCATCGACGCGTTCCTGGCGGCGCTGCGGGTTATCCATCGTCACTTTGGTAAGCTTGGTATCCACCAGCCCTGGCGCCACACCATTGACGCGGATGCCCTTTGGAGCCCAGGCTTTGCCCAGGGTGGCAGTGAGGTGGATCGCACCCGCCTTGGATGCCGCATAGGCCGGGTTGCCGATCGTTGCGCGCCAGCCGCCGACCGAGGAGATGGTGATGAGCGAGCCCTTGCTGTGCGAGAGCGCTTCGCGAAACTTCTCCGCACAGGCCATCAGGCTGTTGAGGTTGATGTCGACGATCTTGCGGAAGGTGTCGATCTGGAATTCCTTGCGTCCATAGGCCACCGAACCCTGGCACAACACCAGCACGTCGAGCGTGTCCGGTGCGGAGGCCGCCGTGACGGCTTCGAAGTCGCCGACGTCGACCCGGGCATAGGCCAGGCCCTGCAGATCGGAGCCTTCTTCCGCCTTGTAGTCCGCCGCAGCGGCGCGCGTGCCCCAAACGTGGACCCGTGCACCGTGCTGGCGAAAGGCCTGCGCGATGCCGTTGCCAATGCCGCTCGAACCACCGACCACGAGCACGGTCTTGCCCGAGAAATCGAGCGGGTTGGGAATGGCGTTGGCGGCCATGTCAGACCGGCGAGACCGGGTTGAAAACCGGCTGGCGCTTCTCCTCGTAGGCCTTGAGGCCTTCGACCACGTCCGGACCGGAGAAGCCGAGAATCTCGAGTGAGAGCGAGTTCTCGAAGATCGGCCACGCCATCTGCAGCCAGTTGTTCATGGACAGCTTGGTCCAGCGGATCGCCGATGGCGACGCCCGGGTCAGATTGACCGCCACTTTCAGGGCGGTCTCCTGCAGCTTGTCGTCGTCCACACACACCGAGATCATGCCGATGCGTTCCGCCTCCTCGGCGTACAGGTGCTCTCCCGACATCAGGTAGTACTTCGCCTTTGCCATGCCGCACAGCAGCGGCCAGATGATGGCAGCGTGGTCGCCGGCGGCCACACCCAGGCGCACATGGCCGTCGACGATCTTGGCAGAGCGGCCGGCGATGGTGATGTCCGACAACATGGCGACGGCGAGGCCGCCACCGGCTGCGGCCCCATTGATTGCTGCAACCAGCGGCTTGGAAAAGTGGATCAGGTTCTTGACCAGGTTGCGCCCGTCCTTCCACATGCGTGCGCGCCACTCAAATTCGTTGACGAGTTTCTGCTCCAGCTCAAAGTCCACCCCGGCAGAAAACGCGCGGCCCTCGCCGGTCAGGATCACCGCGCTGACCGAGGGATCGTCTTCGATGTGTTGCCAGATCGTGGTCAGGGAATGGTGCAACTCGAAGTCCATGGCGTTCATCTTGCCGCGCGACATGGTGATGCGCAGCACCTGGTCGGCGGGCCGGTCCAGCTTGAGTGACTCGTAGTCGGGGTAAGCGTAGGTCATGGGTGTTCTTTCGGCGTCAAAGCTGGGTCGCGATGCCCTGATTGCGGAGGATCCGCGTGTGCGGGTTACGGCATTGCGTGGCCTACAAAAATTTTAATCGCAATCGATGGAATTGCCGTGTACGAGAACCCGGCGTTTCGTATGATCCTGGTGGCAATGCGCGCCCCGTCGGGCGCAGGCCGCTCCCGCCCGGGACTCGCACCGCCCACACAAACACCATGAACCTCGGAATCGCCGTCACCCGCATCGCGCAACGCGCGCCGCACAGCCTTGCGCTCTTTGATGGCGAGCGCACGATGGACTACGCCACGCTGGACGGGCGCAGCAACCGCCTGGCCAACGCCCTGCGCGGGAATTACGGTTTCGCGCAGGGGGACCGCGCCGCCTTGCTGGTGCACAACCGGATGGAGGTGGTTGAGGTGCTTGTAGGCGTGGCAAAGGCGGGTCTGGTGTACGTCGGTCTCAACTTCCGCATGACCGTTACCGAACTGGAGGCGGTGCTGGACAACGCGCAGCCGCGCATCCTGATCACCGAGCCCGAATACGAGGCCATGGCCACTGCGCTGGCCGCGCGCCGCGGCATCCCGCTGCTGGTGCTGGAAGCGCCCGCGAGTTACGAGTCGCAATTGGCTGCGGCCAGCCCGGCGTTCCCGGCCTCGGCTCACGCGGTGTTCCCCAAGGACCATTTCGCCATCGTGTACACGAGCGGTACCACCGGCCTGCCCAAGGGCATCCTGTTCGACCACGCGGCGGCGCTGCAGCATGGCACAGTCGCCTGCCTCGAATACGAGATCACGGACCAGTCGCGTTACCTGATCCAGATCCCGCACAACTCCTGCGTGAACATCACCATTGCACCGTGCCTGATGGCAGGTGCGGCTGTGGGCTTTGCAGAGAGCCGGGGTTTCGACAGCTTCGCCTTGTGCGACACCGTACAGCGGCATGGTGTGACGCACACCTTCCTCGTACCCACCATGCTGGCGACGCTGCTGGAGCAGGATCCTGGTGACTTCCCCAAGCGGCTCGCATCCATCACCACGCTCGGTTATGGCTCCTCTCCGATCCCGGCCGAGCGACTGCGGACGCTGGTGGAAAAGTACGGCCCCATCTTCATCCAGCTCTACGGCATGGCCGAGATCGCCTCCATCGGCACCTTGCTGCGCAAGCAGGACCATGTACACGCGCTGAC
>JAJAZK010000146.1 GCA_026785765.1 Rhodoferax sp.
CAGGCCGTCGGCGCCGCCGCGCTGCTGCACCGCCAGGCAGCCGGTCAGACCGCCGAAACCCTGCACGATATGCTCCAGGATGGCGTCGATGGCGTGCTGGCGATCCTGCGGCCCCGGCGCACCCTGGCTTAACAGATACAGGTCGGTGAGCCAGGAAATGTTGGACATGTCGCGCATCGGAGCTCCAGGTCGGCGGCTCAAGCGCGGGCGCTCGCGAGCGCGTCAACTTCGTCGACGATCCGGCGGCAGGCGGCACGGTCGAGACCAGCCTCCACCATCCACGCTGGCGCGGCGCTCTCCCACACCTCGGCTGCCATGCGATGCGCCAGGCGGTTGGCGCGCCAGACGCTGTCCGCCACCGGTTCCGGCGGTGCCGCCTGGTCCGCATGCCGGCCGGCAGCCGTCGTGATGGCTTCCGGCACATTCCAGTGGTGAAGCACGGCACTACCGGCCTGCGCATGGTCGAAGCCAAAGCGCAACCGCTCGGCTGCGATGAGCGTGTGCTCGTCACCAAACGGTGGCTGGAGGAACTCCGCATAGGTCTCGGGCCAGCGGACGAAAAGCGCCAACCTGCCCACGTCGTGCAGCAGACCGGCCATGTAAGCGACCTCTTCGCCGTCGGCCTGGCGGAGCTGGTGAACAAGGCGTGCAAATCCAGCGCACAGCAGCTGGTGCCGCCAGAACGCGCGCGTCGCCAGCGTGTCGGGCAGATGCACCAGCAGCGGGCGCAACATCAGCACCGATGTGCTGATGCGGCGAACCATGTTGAAGCCCAGCACCGCCAGTGCATCGGTGACGCTGCCGATGCGCCTGCTCCGGCTGTAGTACGGCGCGTTGACCAGTCGCAGCAGGTGGCTTGCCAGCACGGCGTCAGCCGCAATCTGGCGGCCCAGCTCGGCGGCCGAGATGTCTTCGCGCTCAACGCTGCGCACCAACTGTGCCGCCATGCCCGCAAGCAGCGGCAGATGACCGGTCGCCGCGACGAACTCCGTCAGGCCGAGGGCGGCCATCATGACCCACTCCCTGGCACCAGGCACAGCATGTGACCTTGGCCCGACTCGGCATCGTCCCAAACCTGGACGTGCAGCAGGAACGGGCGGTTCCCGGCACGCAGTGGTACCGGAAGCTTACTTGCCACGGCCCGTTCGAACCCGGGCTGGGCCAGCGCCGGCAGGGCCCCGCCCACCAGCGATGCGCCGCCGCCGAAAAGGCGGTCGGCTGCAAGATTGCTCATGACGACCATGTTCGAGCTGTCGACGCCCAACACGGGAATCGGCAGCATCGACAGCGCGTCGCGCGCCGACTCGACCGCCCGCCCTTCCAGCGCCAGCCGTTCGTCGCGTTGGGTCAGCGCGCGCTCCAGCCGCGCCTGCGCTACCACGGCGCTGGCGCGCTGCTGGGCGGTGCTGCGCAAGGCGCTGTGCTCCAGAAAGGCCAATCGAATCTGATCCCGCAAGGCGTCGTCGTTCCAGGGCTTGGAGAGAAAGCGCCAGATGGACCCCTTATTGACGGCATCCTGGACGGTCTGCAACTCACTGTAGCCCGACAGCACCATGCGCACGGTGAGTGGGTACAGGCGTTTCACCTGCTGCAAGAATTCGGTGCCGTTCATCCGCGGCATGCGTTGGTCGGAAAGCACGACCCCGATCGGGTGCGTCGCCAGGATCTCGTAGGCCTCCATCGGTGAGGTGGTCGTGTGCACGCGGTAGCCCTCGCGGCGCAACACCCGGCGCAGCGCCGAGAGAATGTTTTCCTCGTCGTCGAGCAGCAGCAGATGCAGTTCGTCCTCGGGCTTGTGCACGATGAACAGCGGCGCATCGGAGCACAGCAATTCACACGCGGCATCGGCTGCGAGCGGCTTGCTGAACAGGTAACCCTGTCCGAAGGCGCAACCCAGCGAGCGAAAGTGATTCAGCTGGCCTGCGGTCTCGATGCCTTCGACGACCACGTGCAGGTCCAAGGTGCGGCCGAGCTCGCTGATCATGCGGCTGACCGATGCCGCCGCGGCGCTGTGCGTGACGGCCTGCGTAAACGACATGTCGACCTTCAGCGTGTCGATCGACAACTGGGTCAAATTGTGCAGGTTCGAATACCCGGTGCCGAAGTCATCGATCGCGATGGAGATGCCGAGCGACCGCAGCGCTTGCATCGTTTGCAGCGTGGCCGGATTGTGATCGGCCACCATTCTCTCGGTGATTTCCAGCTCCACCCGACTGCCCGGGACGCCATGGTGCAGCAGTTGCGCGCGCAGCTTGTCAATGAATCCGACGCTCTCGAACTGGCTGGCGGCAATGTTGATGAACATGCGCATCGGCAGGCCGCCAACCCGGTCGAATGCCGCAAGCTGGGACAGCGCGCGTTCGATGACCCAGTCGCTGATCGGAGCGATCATGCCGTTGGCCTCGGCCACCGGGATGAACTCGCTGGGCGGAATCGGTCCCCGGACCGGGTGCGTCCAGCGGATCAGGGCTTCGAAGCCGGCCAGGGTGGCAGTCTCCAGGTGAACGATGGGCTGAAAGACAAGCGTGAACTGCTGGCATTCAATGGCATCGATGAGGTCGGACTCCATCTGGCGCTGGTGCAGCATCCGGGCATCCTGTCCATTCGCGAAGAACGACAAATCGCCGGCGGGTGAGCGCAGTCGCGCACGCTCGATGGCGCGCCCGGCAGCCACGGTCAGCTCCTGGGCCGAGCTGCCGTCGCTGGGGCCGACTGCAATGCCGATATGGCAGGTCGAGCCGTCTTCGCCGAGCGCCAACTGGCGCTGGACGCCCGACAATACACGGCGCGCAATATCAGCCAGCTGGCCCGATTCCGGTGCCGGGTCGAGCAGCAGGGCGAGGCGGTTGTCGTGGAGCCGGGACAGGCTGGAGCCAACCTCCGGCACCGACTCCCCGATCGTCTGTGCCACCTCGTACAGACGGGTGCGGCCGCGCATATCGCCAAGTGGTCCTGCGTGCGCTGGAAACGACAGCTCGATCTGAAAGAGTGCGCAGCGCGATCCCAGCGAAAGCGCCCGCGCCAGCGACTGTTCGATTCGGTCTTCCAGCGCCTCGCGGCCGGGCAAGCCATGCCCGCGGCGCGATGCTGCGCTGGAGCGGGCATCCCCGCGGCGCCGGTCGCGCTCGCTGACATCGGACTGCAGCCCGACGAAATGGGTGAGCGTGCCCGAATCGTCGAGGATCGGCTCCAGAAACAGTTCGTTGAGGAACTCGCCGCCGTCCTTGCGTGTATTGCGCACAGTGACCATCACCCGCTCGCCGTCGCGCAAGGCCGATCGCATGCGCTCCACGCTGGCTGTATCCAGGCCGATCCGCTGCAGGAAGCGGCAGTTGCGGCCCAGCACCTCGGCGCGGGAGTAACCGGTGAGCAGCTCGAACGCGTGGTTGACGTAGACCAGAGGCTGATCGGCGCGCTGCATGTCGGCGATCGAGAAGGCATACGGGCTCGCTTCGAGGGCACGCTCGAACAGTCGCAGGTCGAATGGGCTGGTCTGCGATTTGAGGGCGATAACGAGCGCGTGCATGGGCTGGGCGAGGGGACGACACGGTTATTCTGAGACGGGAATCCCTGGCTCGACCATACGCGCGTCTCCCTAGCGAAAAAGGCGAAATCGCCTAGGCGCGAAATCGAATATACCTGTGCACCTAATCGCATAGGTAATTGTCCGCTCGGGGGCAACCCATCGGCCCTATGGTCAAGGCCTGGCCTGCAGCAATATGCTTCGGAATCACTAGAAACAAGCGGCCAAAGCGTGAACCCGTTTTTGCCGTGAGTCGTTTTACCAGACTACACATGCCCCAACTGATACCCATACCAAAGTCCAGCACCGGCATCCAGGGCCTGGACGAACTCACTGGCGGCGGCCTGCCGCAAGGTCGGACTACCCTGGTATGCGGGGGCGCCGGCTGCGGCAAGACCCTGCTTGCCATGGAGTTCCTGGTGCACGGCGCCACCCGGTTCGGCGAGCCGGGCATGTTCATGGCGTTCGAGGAGACCGCTGCGGACCTGACGCAAAACGTGGCCTCGCTGGGCTTCGACCTGGACGACCTGGTGGCGCGCAACATGCTGGCGATCGACTTCGTTCGGGTCGACCGCAGCGAACTCGAACAAAGCGGCGACTATGACCTGGAAGGCCTGTTTATCCGGCTCGGCCATGCGATCGACCGCATCGGGGCCAAGCGGGTCGTGCTCGACACCATCGAGTCTCTGTTCTCCGACCTGCCGAACCAGGGCATCCTGCGCGCCGAGTTGCGCCGCCTGTTCCGCTGGCTGAAGGCAAAGGGCGTCACGGCCGTTATCACCGGCGAACGCGGAAGCGACCCGCTCGCGCTGACGCGCCAGGGGCTTGAGGAATACGTCTCGGACTGCGTGATCGTGCTCGACCACCGGGTCACTGGCATGGTGTCGTCGCGCCGACTGCGCGTGGTCAAGTACCGTGGTTCGACCCATGGCACCAACGAATACCCGTTCCTGATCGACGAGGACGGCATCTCCGTGCTGCCCGTCACTTCGCTGGGCTTGCAGCACCTGGTCAGCAATGAACGCGTGCCCAGCGGTGTGGCTGGACTCAACGCCATGCTCGGCGGCGAGGGTTATTTCCGCGGCAGCAGCGTGCTGGTGTCGGGCACCGCCGGCACCGGCAAGAGCAGCCTGGCGGCCCACCTTACCAAAGCGGCCTGCGCGCGCGGCGAACGGGTGTTGTATTTCGCGTTCGAGGAATCAAGCAGCCAGATCATCCGCAACATGAATTCAATCGGTATCGACCTCAAGCCCTGGGTCGACCAGGGATTGCTGCAGATCCACGCGGCGCGCCCCACGCTGTCGGGGCTGGAGATGCACCTGGCCACCATGCTCAAGCAGATCGCCCGCTTCGATCCGCAGGTGGTGGTGGTGGACCCCTTGAACAGCTTCGTGGCGGTAGACAACGAGGACGACGTCAAGATGATGCTGCTGCGACTGGTGGACGCGCTCAAACGCCGCCAGATCACCGCCTTCTTCACCAGCCTGACCTCGGGTGGCGCCGCGCTGGATCAGACCGACATCGCGATCTCTTCGCTGATCGACACCTGGCTACTGGTGCGCGACATGGAAAGCGGCGGTGAACGCAACCGCGGCCTGTACATCCTGAAATCGCGCGGCATGCCGCATTCCAACCAGATCCGCGAGTTTCTTCTCACCGGCCATGGCATCGAGCTGCGCCAGGCCTACATCGGCCCGGCCGGTGTGTTGACCGGCTCGGCGCGGCTGGCCCAGGAGGCGCGCGAGTTGTCGGCCAAGGTGGTGCGGGATCTCGACATCCAGCGCCGGCAGGACGAAATAAGGCACAAGCGCATAGGAATGGATGCGCAGATCGTGGCGATCCGCGCCGATTTCGCTGCCGAGGAGACGGCTGCGCTGGCCCTGATCGAGCAGGCCCAGGCGAGTGAAGAATTGCTCGCGCTGGACCGCCAGGACATGGCACACAGCCGCAAGGTGGAGGCTGCATGATGAACCAGGCATTCACGGCCACGTCGGCGGACGACCGGATCCTGCGGCTCTATGTGGCGGGACAGACGGCCCGCTCGATGCGCGCGGTGGCAACCATCCAGAGGCTCTGCGCCGAGCAGCTGCGCGGCAGCTACCGGCTGGAGGTGATCGACCTGTACCAGCAGGCGCATCTGGCCCAGGAGGCGCAGATCGTGGCTGTGCCCACGCTGGTCAAGCGCCTGCCCGCGCCGTTGCGCATGGTGATAGGTGACATGTCAGACGCCGGACGCGTTCTCGCCGGGCTGGACCTGGTACCCCGATAAGACACCGGGACCAGATATGAATACCTGCGACGACCTGAACCTTGACGGCGCCACGCCGCAGTTCGACCAGTCCGCAGTTGCCGCCCTGGCACGCGAGAACGCCGCGTTGCGCCTGAAGCTGGTGCAGCTCGAGGAAGCCGCGCGCGCTATCCGTGGCGACGAGGTGGACGCCTTGTTCGTGACCGGCAGCCGCGGTACGCGCTTGTTCACGCTCGACGGCGCCGACCGCGCCTACCGCTTGCTCATCGAGGAGATGGGGGAAGGCGCCCTGACCCTCACACGCGAAGGCATTGTGCTCTATGCCAACCGCCACTTTGCCCAGTTTCTGGGGCGGCCGCTGGCGCAGGTGATCGGCTCGCGCGTGCAAGACGCCTTTGCCCCCGAAGGGCGCGCGAGCCTGTCCGCGTTGCTGACGCAGCAATTAGGCAAACGAAGCGCCGAACTGGACCTGCTGACCCAAGCCGGGCGCCGCGTGCCGACTCTGGTTTCGGTCAGCGGCCTGGCGATTGAAGGCCTGCCCGGAGCACTGTGCATGGTCGCCACTGACCTGACCTGGCAACGGCGCAGCAAGGTTGCGAGCCAGGCGCGCCAGGCCCTGCTCCAATTGGTTGAAAACCAGCAGCGCACAGAGGAAAGCCTGCAATCGAGCCTGGCGACACTGCGTTTGCGCGACAGCGCTCTGGGCGCCATTTCGCAGGGTGTCCTGATTGCCGATGCGCCTGGAAACACGACCTATGCGAACCGGGCATGCGAGGAAATGACCGGTTATTCCGCCAGCGAGATGGCCGGACGCACGGCCGGCATGCTGCAAGGCCCCAGCACCAGCCTGGAGGCCCGACAAGCGCTGAAGGCGGCCATTGCCGCAGCGCTGCCATTCCACGGTGAACTGCTGAACTACCGCAAAGACGGAACGACGTTCTGGAACGAGCTTTCGGTCACGCCGGTGTTCGACCCGCAGGGCAATCTAACCCAGTCAGTGGGCGTGATGCGCGACGTGACCGCGCGGCGCCAAGCCGACGCCCAGCTTCTGCTGGCCTCGAAGATGTTCGAGCAATCCGGCGAAGGTTTCATGGTCACCGATGCCCAGCGCAAAATCGTCAAGGTGAACCAGGCCTTCACCACCATCTGCGGCTTCAGCGAGCAGGAGGCACTGGGGCAAAACCTGAGCATGCTGGCTTCGGGACGCCACGAACCAGAATTTTTCGAGAACCTTTGGCGCGCGATCGCGGTTTCGGGCCGCTGGCAGGGCGAGATCTGGAGCCGCCGCAAGGACGGCTCGGTTTACCCGCAATGGCTGTCGATGACTGGCGTCGTCGACAGCCAGGGACAGACCACCCACTACATCGGCGCCTTCAGTGACATCACCCAGCGCAAGGCGGACGAGGACAACATACGCCGCCTGGCCCATTTCGATCCGCTGACCGGCCTGGCAAACCGCGCCCTGCTGAGCGACCGGGCGAGCCATGCCTTGCGCATGGCCAGGCGCGGCAACCAGCCCCTGGCACTCATGTTCATCGATCTGGACCATTTCAAGAATGTGAACGACTCGCTCGGCCACGACATCGGCGACCACCTGCTGGTCGCGCTAGCCGTACGTTTCAAGTCGGCGCTGCGCGACGAAGACACCTTGTCGCGCACCGGCGGCGACGAGTTCGTGCTGCTGCTGCCGGGCACGGACGCGGCCGGCGCCGCCCACGTGGCCCAGAAGCTGGTGCAGTTGACCCAGGCGCCGCACCAGATCGAGCGGCACGAACTGACGATCACGCCATCAATAGGCATCGCGCTGTTTCCCGTGGACGGTGGGGACTTCGATACGCTGGCCAAGTGTGCCGATGCCGCAATGTATCGCGCCAAACAGGGCGGGCGCAATTGCTTTCGCTTCTACACGGCGGAGATACAGGCCCAGTCCGCACGCGCACTGCTGCTGGAAAACGCCTTGCGGCGCGCGATTGAACGCGGCCAGATGCAGCTGCATTACCAGCCGCAGACGTCGCTGCGGCGCGGCAACATCACGGGCGTCGAAGCGCTGCTACGCTGGCAGCATCCGGAGCTGGGGTGGGTCTCGCCAGCCGAGTTCATCCCCATAGCAGAAAGCAGCGGACTGATAACGTCCATTGGAGAATGGGTGCTGCGCACTGCAATGCAGCAGATGAAGGTCTGGCTGGATGCAGGCATCAACCCGATCTCCGTGGCGGTGAATCTGTCGACGGTGCAGTTCAGGCAGCAAAACCTGCCGGAGTTGGTATCGCGGATTCTCGAGGATGCCGGCGTCCCGCCTGAATGCCTGGAACTGGAGTTGACCGAAAGCGTGGCCGCCGACGACCCGGACGGTGCCGTCGTCGTGATGAACCGGCTGCGTGCGCATGGGGTACGGATGTCGATCGACGACTTCGGAACCGGCTACTCGTCGCTGAGTTACCTGAAGCGCTTCAAGGTCTACAAGCTCAAGATCGACCAGTCGTTCGTGCGCGGCTTGATGGACGACCCGGAGGACCGGGCGATCGTCGCCGCGATCATCAACCTGGCCAGCAGCCTGGGCCTGCAGACAATTGCGGAAGGCGTCGAGACCAAAGAGCAGGTGGAGTACCTGCGCCAGGCCGGCTGCGACGAAATACAGGGCTACTGGTTGAGCAGGCCACTGGCGGCGGCTCAATTGGAAGTGTTCATCCATTCCCGAGGACGGGCACTAGTTACCGGAGGAAACTGTGATGGACTTTGAGGACAGCACCGGCTTGCACCAATTGGAGTACCTGCTGGTGAAGCGTTGACCGTATGAACGACGAGCCCATCGCCGGCGACGACGAGTCGCTGCTGCAATTTGTTTACCAGTTTCCGGTTGCAGTCATGCGCATGAGCGGCGCGGGTGTGATCGACCTGATGAACCCGCGTGCCGTGTCGTTGCTGGTGGGGCTCGGCCTGCCCTTTGAGGCGGATCAGGGCTGGGGCATTCTGGAGGGGCTCGATCCGACCGTATGCGATCTGGTCAGGGGCCACCTGCTGGAGCCGGGTCCGGTCGCCGAGCAACGCCCGATTGAGCGCCGCGACCCGCAGGGCCGCCTGCACCATCTGGCGCTGACGGCGATCATCGTGAACCCGGATTCGTGCATGGTCGCGATCGAAGACGTCACGAAGCGGGTCGTCCAGGAGCGGCAGCTGGCACGCGAGCGCCAGAGCCTGGCGGTCGTGCTGGAGGCGTTGCAGGGGTATTTCGTCTTGATGCTCGACCTCGACCTGTGCATCACGCAGCCCAACCGCTCGATCGAGCGCCTGCTCGGCCACGGCGCCACGGTCGTGGGTTGCGCCTGCATCGGATTGCTGCGTGCGGATTCCAGCGAGCCGGTGGACCTGGCGGCCAAGGCCGAGCAGGCCGTCCGGCAGGGTTGGGTCACCTTTGAGGCGGAGTACCGCTGCGCCGACGGCGGGACGATCTGGGGTGATACGGTGCTCACCACCATCGTCGATGAGGCGGGGGTTCTGTCCGCCTTTGTGATCGTCGCCCGCGACGTGAGCGAGCGCCGCCGCCGCGAGGCGGCCTTGATCGACGAGGCACTCACCGACCCCCTCACCGGTTTGCTCAACCGCCGCGGCCTGGCTGCGCGGGTGGCACCCTGGCTGGACCACGCGCGCGCCGGCAAGGCGCTGACGATCTCGGCCCTGGCGCTGGACATCGACTTCTTCAAGCGCGTCAACGACCGCTACGGCCATGACGGCGGCGACACGGTGCTGCGCCACCTCGGCCAGCTGCTGATGCAGCAGTTCCGGCGCGGTGACATCGTGGCGCGGCTTGGTGGCGAAGAGTTCGTGGTGCTGTTGCGGGACGTGCCCGACGCGATCGCCCTGGCCTCGGCCGAGCGGATGCGGCAGCTCCTGGAACAATCGCCGCTGACCTGGAAGGACCAGGCGATCGCCGTCACCACGTCCATCGGTGTTGCGTCCGCGGCCGGCTTGACCGAAGTCGAGCGGCTGCTGCATGACGCCGACCTGGCGCTTTACCGAGCCAAAGCCGAGGGGCGAAACCGGGTCGTGTGCCGATAGCCGAAAAAGGGGCCAGGCTCGAATTGAATCAGCCTCCCAGCAACCAAACCCCCGCCTCAACCAGCTTCACGTCGGCGGGCATGTCTACGCCAAGGGGCGGTTGCAGCACGATGAGCAACTGGTGGGCTTTCGGCCACAGCACCGCGGCGTCTTGCAGCGCGCGCAGTTCGCGTGCCAGGGTGGCGGGGTCGTCCAACTCGGTGGCAACCTGAATGAGCAGGTCTTCGCCCGCATGCGTGCGGGCATGAAAATCAAGCCCATAGCCCTGGGGTGTGATGACGTACGCCACGTCGGTGCAGCGCCGTTGTAGTTCGTGCAGCACGGCGGTTTCCAGCGCATGGCCGGTATTGGCTTTGCCGGACCGGTCAAATAACGGTATCAGACCCGTATCCACCGGGTACACCTTGCGCGGGTTCACCTGGCGCCGACGCACGGAGTCGGTGTCGAGACTCAGGCTGCGCAGCAAAAATGCATCTTCCAGATGCGCCAAATAGGCGTGCAGCGTGTCCTTACCCACGGCCACCCCGCGCGATTGCAAGTCAGCATGGAATTTATTGATGCTGAACGCCCCTGCCGCGTTGCCTAGCAACTGCTGCACCAGCCAGCGCAAAACCTGCGGTTGGCTCAAGTTATAGCGCTCCACTACGTCGCGCAGCAACACAATGTCCACATAACTGCGCAGCAACTCCTGGCGTGTGCGCAGATCTTGCCCTTGCACTTCGGGGAAGCCGCCCACACTCAAAAACTCCAGCAGGTCCCGGTTAAGTTGGGAGCGCTGTGCCTTGGTCAGCCGGTCGGCGCTCTGGCTGGGTTCGCGCCCCTGGTGGCGCAAAGCCTCCCGAAAGCTAAAGGGCGTGACCAGTGCCTCCAGCGCCCGGCCACGCATGCTGGTGGCCACCTCGCGCGAAAGCAATCGGGCCGATGAGCCGGAGATAAACAGCTCGACGTTTTCACTGTCCAGAACGCGGCGTACAAACAGTTCCCAATCGGGCACGAGTTGAATTTCATCCAGAAAAAAGCAGGCGCGTTGCTGATCCCTCCACGTGGGGTTGAGCAGGTAATACTCCTGCAGCAAGAGATCCAATCCCGCCGCAGTCATACCCGCCAGCCGCTCATCTTCAAAGCTGAAGTAGAGCAGCCCCGCACGCGCAACACCTGCCGCATGGCGCCGCGCCAGCACCTGCCACAGCAAACTGGTTTTACCGGCGCGCCGCATGCCTATCACCGCGACCGCTTTGCCTGCAACGGCCGGCAACCAGACGTCTCGCTGCGTGAGTACGGACCAGCTGCGGGCTTGGCTATCGATGATTTTTTGCCGGGTAACGGTGCGATATTGTTCGTTCATAAAGTACAAGTTTATAGTAAGTTATCCTTATTGGAAGGACAACTTTCTTTCTCTTGCGAATCTGCGGGCCGCTCTGGCTCCGGCCTGCGCAGGCATGTGTACTTTCAGATCTGCGTTGTGTCTGGATGGATCGCAGGTGGCAACGCATGGGCGCCTGATGCTTTTTCCTCGAACAGATCGGAATGGGTAAGCGAACGGCGCCTCGGCCGAGCGGATGCGGCAACTGCTGGAACAATCTCCGCTGACCTGGAAGGACGACACGATCAGCGTCACCACGTCCATCGGTGATGCCTCCGGTGCCGGCTTGACCGAAGTCGAGCAACTGCTGCATGACGCCGACCTGGCGCTTTACCGCGCCAAAGTCGGAGGGCGAAACCAGGTCGTGTGCGAAAAGCCATGCGGTATTCATAATCGTTCGATTGGATTGAATAGACCCATTGGTGCACATGGTGTGGTATCGTTGCGAACTGTTTTATGGGAGTTGCGATGCAGACTTTCACAGCCAATCAGGCGAAGACCCACTTTGGTGAATTTCTGGACCTCGCCCAGCGTGAGCCGGTACGTGTGATGCGGCGCGACCGCGTGGTGGGCGTGCTGGTGAGCGCCCAGGATTTCGAGGCGATGCGCGTTTTTTATGCCGACCGCCTGCAACACACCCTGAACCAGAGCGCGGCCCATGCAGCGCAGCAAGGATTGACCGCCAAAGCCCTGAAAGCGCTGCTGGCCGATGAAAGCTGAGCATCGCCTCAAAGCGGTCATCGACACCAACGTCTGGATCAGCGCAGCGCTCTCAAACGACGGGCCTCCCGCAACGCTGGTAAGGCGCGTGCTGAGCGCCGGTCTACCGGTATTCAGCACGCCCACGTTTCGCGAACTGGAAACCCGATTGTGGAAGCCCAAGTTCGACCGCTACCTGAGCATGGAGGTCCGTCGCAACCTGCTGGCCGACGCCAGCGGCGGCGCCCTGTGGGTGGACATCCCGGCAGCACTGGCGCGCCGGAAATTCAGCCGCGACCCCGACGACGATGCCTTCGTCCAAACAGCCATTGCATCGGGGGCGCCGTGGTTGGTGACGGGCGACCAGGACTTGCTGGCCGTGCCAGCCATCGATGGCTTGCGCATCCTGACGCCAGCGCAGGCACTTCGCTACCGCGAGTTCACTGGGCAGCCATAACCCTTTGCCACGCGGTGGCTTCGGCCCGTGAAAGGCGGATCGAACGCCTGGAGTGTGCGCAGCCTGCTCTACCGGGTCTTGGTTAACGTGAAATAACTTTCATGATGCGGGGTGAAGAGTGGACCTCATGAAAGTTAGCGCCTGATTCGCCCAGCAACCGATCGATCAGGCCGCGCAGCGCAGCCATCGTGTCCGGTTTCAATATCACCTCGGCGACCGCGAGCCTGCTGAAGCGCGTGAGCCCAAGTATCACCCGCAAAGCCGTCCTGAGATGACAGTCTGAATTCCCAAGAATTTGGCAAAAAGGTACGATGCAAGATACCATGGCAGAAATTCGCATTTACGCCGATTCGCAAGACCGTGCGCCGTTTGTGCATTGGCTCGATGGCCTCAAGGACCTTCACGCTCGAGCCATTGTCCGGGCAAGACTTGAAAAAGTGCGGGCTGGCAACTTTGGGGACTGCAAGCTTCTGCGCGACGGGGTGCAGGAATTGCGTATCGACTTCGGGCCGGGCTACCGGGTGTATTTGAGCCGCCAGGGCCGATTGTCGTGTTGCTGCTCTCTGGGGAAGTATCAAGGCCGACCAAGAGCGCGCTATCAAGCGCGCGAGATTGACTATTTGAACGACTGGAAACAAAGGGGAAAGCGATGAGCACACCGCGTGATAGAAGTTATGACGACTACTTGAACAAGGCCCTGACGGACCCTGGTGAGGCCGCCGCATATGTAGAGGCTGTCATGGAACTGGACGAGCCAGCCGCCCTGCTGGTGGCGCTGCGCCACGTTGCCAAAGCGCATGGCATGGCAGAAGTGGCGCGCCGCGCCGACATGGGCGATAAGTCCCTGTTTCGCGCCGTGAGCGAAAGTGGCAACCCAACATTGACAACGGTGCACAAGGTATTGCATGCCGTCGGGTTGCGCTTGAGCGTGGTGCCCGCCAAGGCTTGATCGGGGTGTCAACTCCACGTTCAGGCTTGCCGGTTGAAAAAGGCCTTGCGCCTCTGCGATCGCCACGTCCAGGTCATCCAGCGTCTCCACCAGACCGCGGTTGAGGGCAGTTACCAGACGCCCGATTCGCGCAGCAACCGATCAATCAGGCCGCGCAACTCAGCCATCGTGTCCGGTTTCGATACCACCTCGACGGCCTTTAGCCTGCTGCCCCCATCCAGCAGTTCCCTGGTCACGAATCCGGAGGTGATA
>JAJAZK010000147.1 GCA_026785765.1 Rhodoferax sp.
GCTCAACATCATCTACAACGCAGCGGACGTGTTGAACAAGATCGCTTTCGGTCTGATTATCTGGTCGGTCGCAGTAAGCGAGTCCGAGAGGTCCGGCAAGGCCTGATTGCACAGACGGAGTCGGGTTGAATGGCCCGGCCCCGTCGTCAAGTTACAAACCATGAAAGCACTTGTGATCGGCGCCGGGTTCGGCGGCATTGCGGCAGCACTGCGGCTGCGCGCCAAAGGTTACGACGTCTCGCTCATTGACCGCTGCGCCGGTCTCGGGGGGCGGGCCCAGGTTTTTGAGCGCGGCGGCTTCAAGCACGACGCCGGACCAACGGTGATCACTGCGCCCTTTCTGTTCGAGGAACTATTTGCCTTGTTCGGTGAAAAGTTTGAGAATCATGTCCAGCTGGTGCCGTTGACACCCTGGTACCGGTTCCACTTTTCAGACAACACGCAGTTCGACTACGGCGGCACACTCGACGAAACGCTGGCCGAGATCGCGCGCATCGAGCCAGGCGATTGCGACGGTTACCGCAGCCTTCTTGTGCAGTCCGAGAAGATTTTCAAGGTCGGCTTTGTGCAGTTGTCGGCCGAGCCATTCCATCGCTTCGGCGCAATGCTCAAACAGATTCCTGCCCTGCTTCGGCTGCGCAGCCAGGACACCGTATGGCAACTGGTTTGCCGGCACCTGAAGAACCCCAAACTCCGGCAGGCTTTTTCGATTCAGCCGCTACTGGTGGGTGGCAACCCGTTTGACACCACCAGCATTTATGGGCTGATCCACTACCTTGAGCGTGCCCACGGCGTGCACTTTGCGATGGGCGGCACAGCGGCCATCACCGCCGCACTGGGCGCATTGATGTCCAGGCAGGGAATCGATGTGCGACTCAACACGACTGTGCGCCGCATCGACGTCGATGCAGGCGCCGCAACCGGCGTCACTCTGGAGGACGGCTCATCGCTCGCCGCAGACGTGATCGTGTCCAACGCTGATCCGGCGCATTTGTACACCGCCATGATCCGTCCCGAAGACCAGGCACCTTCGGCGCGCCTGAAACTCGCCGCTGCCGAGTTCTCGATGGGCCTGTTCGTCTTGTACTTCGGTACCACCCGGCAATACCCGGGTGTTGCGCACCACACCATATGGCTTGGCGAGCGCTATCGCGAGTTGCTCGCCGATATTTTTCACGACAAGGTGCTGTCGGAGGACTTTTCCCTTTACCTGCATCGCCCCACAGCCACCGACGCCAGCTTTGCGCCGCCGGGCTGTGACAGTTTCTACGTGTTGTGCCCCGTGCCCAACCTGAAGGGCGCGGTCGATTGGGCGGTCGAAGGCCCGCGCTTGCAGGCGCGCATCGTTGCCGCGCTGGAGCGGACCATACTGCCGGGCCTGGGCGCCTGCATCACCAGCGACTTCACCATGACGCCCGAGAGTTTCCGCAGCGACTACCTGAGCGCCCACGGCGCCGGGTTTTCGGTGGCGCCGTTGTTCCGTCAGTCGGCCTGGTTCCGCTTCCACAACCGGGCCGAGGGCATCCGTAATCTCTACCTTGTCGGCGCCGGAACGCATCCGGGAGCCGGTCTGCCAGGCGTTTTGTGCTCGGCCAAGGTGATGGACGCGCTGGTGCCTTCGGCGCATACCGCCGCGCAGCGATTCCCGCGTCGCAACCCGACGTCCGCTTTGCAGCGCGCCGACCTTGTCCTGTCCAGCAAGGGCAAGAGCTTCCACTGGGCGCGTCGCTGGATGGCGCCGGGCCACGCCGCGCGCGCGACGCGGCTGTATGCTTTTTGCCGTTACGTCGACGACCTCGCAGACGAAGGTGGTGCGAACCAGGACCCGCGCAAGGCCCTCGCCCGCATGGCGCAGGATATCGCCAGCGGCGTGTCGGAAGACCCGATCGTGGCCGATGCGATCATGCTGGCGCGCGAATGCCGCATCGCGCCCGCATTGCTCCTGACCTTCATCGACGGCATCACTTCGGATCTGGACACGGTTCGTGTGGCCGATGAGAGTGCGCTGCTTCGCTATTGTTACCAGGCTGCGGGGACCGTCGGCGCGATGATGTGCAGAGTGCTGGGTTGCGACGATCCGGCCGCGCTGCGCCACGCGGTCGACCTGGGGATCGCGATGCAACTCACCAATATTTGTCGCGATGTCGCTGCCGATGCGGCAGTCGGCCGCCGCTACCTGCCGGCATCGATGATCGGCGACGTGGCGCCACAAGCGTTGCTCGATCCGGCGCTGGAATTGCGGCCGCGCCTGCAGGCGTGTATCGGTGACCTGCTCGACACCGCCGACCGCTACTACCGCAGCGGCGAGGCGGGCCTGGCCCACCTCCCGCTTGGCGCACGTTGCAGCATCCTGGTCGCGGCGCGCGTGTACCGGGCCATCGGGATGCGGCTTCGCCAGCACGGCAACGCGTACTGGCTCGGTCGTACGGTTGTGCCGCGGCGAAGCAAAGGCCTGGTGACGCTGCGGGCGCTGTTGTCGGCCCCTTTGCTACTGGCATTCTGGGTGCCCACGCGGCGGCACGACGGCGAGTTGCACGGAGCCTTGTCGGGGTTCCTCGGCGCCGACGCGTCGCTCAAAAGTCGGCATGGCTGAGGCCTTCGACCTGGTCATCCTCGGCGGTGGATGCGCCGGTCTCAGCCTGTCGATGGCGCTGGCCCCACACGGGACACGATGCCCCCGCACGCTGGTGATCGAGCCCCGCACTGAGTACACCAACGACCGTACATGGTGCTGCTGGAGCGACCAGTCCGAGGCGGTGCCGTACCCGACCCAGCACCAGTGGCAGACGATGCGGGTGGCGCATGCTGGCCGAAGTGTCTTGCTCGACTGCGGCTCGACGCCCTACCAGATGGTGGCCGCACAGGACTTCTACACCGCCGCGCAGGCCTTGATCGGGTGGCAATCGAACATTGCATTGCGCCTGGGCACGTCAGTTGTCGGTGAGCCCCGCCGCAGCGGCGGTGTGTGGACGATCCGCACGAGTTCGGGCATCGTGACGGCCCGCTCGGTGGTCGACACGCGCCCGCCGATGTTGCCGCGCCGTGACGGTGCGACGCTGTGGCAATCGTTCTACGGCCAGGAAATCGAATGCAGCGCAGCGGTTTTTGACCCGTTGTTGCTGGACTTGATGGACTTCCTCGCACCCGATGCGCGTGACGTCGGTTTTGTCTATGTGTTGCCGCTAACGCCGACGCGGGCGCTGGTCGAGGTCACGGTGTTCGGGGCGACGCCGCTGGCCCCGCAGGAGTTGCGCTCCCGGCTCGAAGCTGCGCTTGCACAGCGCGTCGGCGGCGCCCCGTTCAGGGCGCTGCGCAGCGAGCACGGCATCCTGCCGATGGGCCTGCGCGAGACTCCCAGGGCGGAGCACAAAAGCTACGCCCGGGTTGGCGTGATGGCCGGTGGCGCCCGCCCGAGCACCGGCTTCGCTTTTCAGC
>JAJAZK010000148.1 GCA_026785765.1 Rhodoferax sp.
CTCCTAGGGTCTCCTTGTACTTTCCGAACTGGGTAATGACGGCTTGCTGGCCCTCTTGCACGATGAAGAAGCCGGTCCCCAACCAGATTAGCACCACTACCCCGGCGATCAGCCCGGCGCCAATCCCGGCGCTTTTCATGTCCGGCTGGAATCCCCCCGGACCCGCGCCGCCGCCGTTGCCGCGCCCGGCCTTGCGACCGCCACCAAACAAGCCGCCAAGTTTGCGGTTGAAGTCACGCCACAGTTCGTCAAGGTCCGGTGGCCCCTGGTGGGGCCCCTGACCGCGCGGGCGCCGGTTGTTCTCCGGCGGCGCGGGGGGCGGGGTGTCGTCGGGCGCTGCGCCCTCAGGCTTTCCGGACTCAGCAGACTTGTCGTCCGACCGGCCCCAGCGCGAATCGTTCAAACTGAACATTCCTTTAAAACGGTGGCGCAGCGCATGCCAGCCGAGCAAGGGTAAATACAATTTCATCTCAGCTTCTCTCTAAATTCATGGCTCGATTGTGCCCAATTGCACCTCGGCCCCGGATTCCCCAAGGACAACCGCGCGTGCTGGCCGACTCGCCGCATGGTGCCGAGCCAGTTCGGCCAGGTGCTGGCGCAATCCTGCCAGTCCCTGCCCATCACGGGCGCTCACGAACAGTCTGGATACGGACACGCCGTCGAGTTCGAATCCGTCTTCCAGCGACAGCGGCCGACGGTCTGGCGCGATTGCATCGAGCTTGTTGAAAACCAGTACCTGCGGCACTCGGTCCGCACCAATTTCGGCCAGCACGCGGCTGACTTCATTGATTTGTTCCAGGTACTGCGGATTGGACGCATCCACAACATGCAGCAGGATGTCCGCTTCAACCGCCTCTTGCAGCGTGGCTTCGAATGCATCGATCAGGCCGTGTGGCAGGTTGCGGATGAATCCTACCGTGTCGGACAGCGAAACCGAGCGGCTTGCCTCGCCCAGGTAGAGCTGACGGGTGGTGGTATCGAGTGTTGCAAACAACTGGTCGGCCGCATACACGCGGGCATTGACCAAACTGTTGAAGATGCTGGACTTGCCAGCATTGGTATAACCGACCAGGGAGATATTGAAAGTGTCGTGGCGCAAACGCTGCCGACGTTGTGTGTCGCGCTGCCGCTTCACCTTGTGCAAGCGGTCCTTGGTGCGTTTGATGGTTTCGCCAATCATGCGCCGGTCCAGCTCGATCTGGGCCTCTCCGGGACCGCCGCGGGTGCCAATACCGCCGCGCTGGCGCTCTAAGTGCGACCAACGACGCACCAATCGCGTGCTGAGGTACTGCAAGCGCGCCAGTTCGACCTGCAACTTGCCCTCGTGGCTGCGTGCGCGCTGGGCGAAGATCTCCAGTATCAGCAAGGTCCTGTCATTGACTGGCATGTCCAGATGCCGCTCCAGGTTGCGCTGCTGCGCCGGGCTCAACGACTGATCGAACAAGACTTCGGTGGCGCCATGAAGCAGCGCCAGTTGCTTGATTTCATCAGCCTTGCCGCTACCGACGAACAGCGCTGCATCCGGCGCGCGGCGTTTGCAACATGCACGCGCCACCACCTGCATTCCCGCAGTCAGTGCCAGTAACCCCAGCTCATGCAGTTCGGCATCGAAATTCGGCAACCCAAGATCAACCCCGACCAGAATGGTTTTGGCCTGCGTAATGGCAGCAGTACTCAAGATGATTGGTGCGTCATCACCCTACCCGGCCCATTGGGCCGCGCGGGCAGTTCAGACGCTCGCAGGGTCAGTCGGATCGACCGCGCTGAAATTGACCGCGCGACCAGGGACGATAGTGGAAATTGCATGTTTGTAGACCATTTGGGTCACAGTGTTGCGCAACAACACGACGTACTGGTCGAACGACTCAATCTGGCCCTGCAGCTTGATACCGTTGACCAGATAAATGGATACCGGAACATGCTCCCTGCGCAAAGCGTTGAGGAAGGGATCCTGCAGTAACTGACCTTTGTTGCTCACGATATGCTCCGTGTTCAAGTAGTTAAGAAAAACAATATTACGATACCACAGCATTGCAGCAATGTTGTACGTGTAGTGCATTCCCCCACGGGCTGTGGGCGCGCACAGAATCCAGCGGCTTACCAGCGAATCTACCCGTGTTCCTTTTCGGCGTAGGGATTGCGCGAGGTCTTCATTTCGATGCGCAGTGGTGTGCCAACCAGTTCGAACTCTTTGCGAAATCGCCCCTCCAGATAACGCTTGTAGGCTGCGGTGACATGTTCAAGCGAGTTGCCGTGCACCACGATCACGGGAGGATTCATGCCGCCCTGGTGTGCATAACGCAGTTTGGGGCGGAACATGCCGGACCGCTTGGGGCTCTGGAACTGCACCGCATCGAGCAACAGGCGCGTCAGCACGGGTGTTGACATCTTGCAGTTCGCAGCCTTGAAGGCCTGGGCAATCGATCCCCATAAAGGCGCCAGGCCCTGGCGTTTGGTCGCAGAGACCATATGCATGGCAGCAAATTTCAGGAACGGCAATCGGGTTTCGATGGATCGCTTGACCAGTTCGCGCCCGTATTCGTCCACGGCATCCCACTTGTTGATAGCCAGCACAACCGCCCGTCCACTCTCCAGGATGAAGCCGGCAATATGGGCATCCTGGTCGGTGACGCCCTGGGTCGCGTCGAGCAGCAGCAGCACCACGTTACAGGACTCGATCGCCTGCAAGGTCTTGACCACCGAGAACTTCTCGACCGCTTCGAAGACCTTGCCGCGTTTGCGCAGGCCGGCAGTGTCGATCAACTCAAAGTGTTGCCCGTTGCGCTCGAAAGGAACGGAAATCGCGTCGCGCGTGGTACCGGGCATGTCAAATGCCACCAGCCGTTCCTCACCTAACCAGGTATTGATGAGTGTCGACTTGCCGACGTTCGGCCTTCCGGCGACTGCAAGCTTGATGGCGCTGCCGGGTGTAGCGTCGTGCTCTGGCGCCGGTTCCTCCTGCGGCAGGTCTCCCAATGCCGTGTCAAGCAGACCACGCATGCCCTGCCCATGGGCGGCCGAGACCGCCAGCACCTCACCCAGTCCGAGCTCGAAGAACTCGGCAACACGGCTACCATCGGTCATGCCTTCTGCTTTGTTTGCAACCAGCAGGCAGGACTTTCCAAGACGGCGCAAATAATTGGCAATCTCATGGTCCTGTGGGCAAACCCCTTCGCGCGCATCCACGACGAACAGCACCACGTCTGATTCGGCCACGGCCTGGCGCGGCTGCTTGCCCATCTCGTGCACGATGCCACTGCTCGCATCCGGCTCAAAACCACCGGTATCGACCACGATGAACTCGTGGCCGCCATGTTTGCCCTGCCCGTAGTGCCGATCCCGCGTCAGGCCGGCAAAGTCGGCCACAATCGCATCGCGCGACCTGGTGAGCCGGTTGAACAATGTCGACTTGCCGACGTTGGGGCGGCCGACAAGGGCCAGAACCGGCTTCATGGCCCAGCGAAGGGGTGGTC
>JAJAZK010000149.1 GCA_026785765.1 Rhodoferax sp.
CCCTGTCGCAGATCCTGGTGACATCGGGACTCGACATCAGGGTGGCCTACGGCATGGTCACCTATCAGCAGATCTTTCTCGACCACGCCTTCGGCAACTACGAGGACATCCTGGTCAAGGTGACCAAGTCCTCGGTGATGGGCGACTACTTGAGCATGGTCAACAACGACAAGCCGGTGGCAGGTGTCAATCCCAATGAAAACTATGCCCGCGAACTGTTGCAGCTATTCGCCGTCGGCCTGTGGGAATCCAATCTCGACGGCACATTGATTCCGGATGCCAAGGGCGCGCCGATCCCGGCCTATGACCAGAGCACGGTGGAAGGATTCGCGCACGTTTTCACCGGCTGGACTTATCCGCTGCTGCCCGGCGGCACGCAGCGAACGCATAACCCGAAGAACTTTCTGGGTGACATGACGGCGGTTGCATCCAATCACGACACCGGCGCCAAGGCTCTGCTGGGCGACTTCGTGCAGCCGGCCGGTCTCGCCATCGAACTCGACATGACCAGTGCCGTGCACAACGTATTCATCGATCCCAATGTGGCGCCATTTGTCACGCGACAACTGATCCAGAAGCTCGTCACCGGCCATCCGTCGCCGCAGTATGTGGCGCGCGTGGCGCGCGTCTTCAACAACAACGGTCAGGGCATCCGGGGCGACATGAAGGCCGTGATCCGCGCCATTCTGCTCGACCCGGAGGCTCGCGGTGACATCAAACTCGACCCGGGTTACGGCAAGTTGCGCGAGCCGGTCGTGCTGGTCGCGGCCGCGGCGCGCGCCGTCAACACCCGCACCGATGGCGTCTATTTCGGCGGCATCGTCAGAAGCCTGGGACAGGATCTGTTCAACGCACCTTCGGTGTTCAACTACTACCCGCCGGACTACACATTGCCGGGTACCTTGCTGCAAGGGCCCGAGTTCGCGATCCATAACTCCAGCACCTACATCAACCGCGACAACGTGATCAACACCCTCGCGTTCGGCACGATTGCGCCCTCTGCAACGTACCCGGGCGCCACCGGTTCGCAGCCTGACTGGACCGCGCTGCAGGCCAGCGCCGCGGATGCCAACACCCTTGCCGACAAGCTCGACGCACTGCTGCTGCACGGCACGATGTCGCCGACGATGCGCGCGGGGCTCGCCACGGCCATCAATACGATTGCGGCCACCGACACGCTCACCCGTGCCAAGACGGCCTACTACCTTGTCATCACATCGTCCGACTACCAGGTGGAGCGCTGACATGACCACAAACAATCAATCGGCCCGTCGCCATTTTCTGCAACGCGCCGGTGCGCTGGCAGCGCTGGGCATGGGCGTCCGCCTCAACATCCTCGACGTGATCCCGGAGGCTGGCGCGCAGAGTGCCAGCGACTACAGGGCACTGGTGTGCGTTTTCCTGTTCGGCGGCAATGATGGCAACAACACGCTGATTCCGTATGACACCGCTGGCTACGCGCAATATGCGGCGGTGCGTACGACGGCATCGGGCCTCCAGTTGGCGCAAAATCAATTGCTGCCGATTCAACCAGTCAGTTCCGGCACGCCGTACGGATTGCACCCCAGTTTGACGGAACTGCAGGCGCTCTTCACGCAGCGCAAGATCGCCATTCTTGCCAACGTCGGAACGCTGACCCAACCCACCACCAAAACGCAATATCAGGCCAAGCAGGTGCCGTTGTCGTTGTTTTCGCACTCGGACCAGCAATTGCAGTGGCAGAGTTCGGTCTCCACCACCGCTATTGGCACCGGTTGGGGTGGACGCATCGCGGACAAGATGGCGTCGTTCAACGCGACCAGCGGCTTTCCGGTGGTGACGTCATTGGGGGGCTCCGTGCTGTTCGCCACCGGCAAGTCCAGCGCACCCTTGTCCATTCCTGTCGCCGGGTCCTTTGCTCTGGCCGGCTACAACAACAGCGCGGCAAGCAACGCACGACTGGCCACATTGAAGCAATTTCTGACCACCGGCTCGACCAACACGCTCGTCAACGCGGCCAACACGATCGGCAGCCAGGCCATCGCACTGTCGGCCACCATGGGGCCGATCCTGGCCAGCACCACGTCGGTCGTGGCCCCCATTTTTGCGGCGCTGGGCAACAATGCAACGGGCAGTGCGCTGTATCAAGTGGCCAAAACCATCGAGGCGCGCGCGGTCACCGGCGCCAAGAGGCAGATCTTTTTCGTCGGCCTCGGCAACTTTGATACCCACAGCAACCAGTTGCCCACGCAGGCCAATCTGCTGGACCAGCTTTCGCCGGCGCTCAAGGCTTTTTACGATGCCACGGTGGCCCTTGGTGTCGGCGGTCAGGTGACCACGTTCACGCTGTCCGATTTCGGACGGACCTTTCAGCCCGCCTCGGGTGCCGGCACCGATCATGCGTGGGGCAACGTCCAGTTTGTCATGGGGGATGCGGTCAAGGGCGGCGACCTGTACGGCCAGTGCCCGACGCTGGCATTGGGTGGCCCCAGCGATGCGGAAAATCGCGGACGCTGGATGCCGACGACCGCGGTAGATCAGTACGGTGCAACGCTCGCGAGGTGGTTCGGCGTGCCGGCCGCGGATCTGACCACGGTCTTTCCCAATCTGTCGGCATTTGCGCAATCCGATGTCGGCTTCATGACGTGACCGGCTGCGACGTCCGCGTGGTCACAAGGGATGGCGTGCATGCGATCGTACTCGCCGCATTCACGTGCGCGCTGCTGGCCCTGCCGACACGGGACGCGGCCGCGCAAAGCGCAACCAACGGCAAATCGCTGTACAAGACGTGGTGTCAGGTCTGCCACTCGGTGGACCCAAGCTCCGCGATTGCGCCATTCAACCGGATCATGACGGCAGCCAATAATCCGGCACAAATCACTGCCGCCGCCATAGCCGATCCGTCGCAGATGGGATTCATCAACACGGCGCTGACCCCGGCCGATCTGCAGGACATCGCGGCCTACCTCGGGACCTTCGTCGCTGCGCCCTCCACGATCAACGTCGTCGAGTTTTACAGTATGGCGCGCGACCACTATTTCATGTCGGCAGCCACCGCGGAAATTGCCGACCTTGACAAAGGCGTACATGCCGGGTGGTTGCGCACCGGCGCAACGTTCAAGGCATCGTTGACGTTCACCACCGGTACCAGCCCGGTGTGCCGGTACTATATTCCGCCCGCCAGCGGCGATTCCCATTTCTACTCCGCTTCGCCAGCGGAATGTGCGCAGGTGCAGGCGGCCTTCCCGACCTTCATCCATGAAGCGGCCGATGTCTTCCATATCGGGCTGCCGGACATCGTTTCGGGTGCCTGCAGTGGCGGCACGTTGCCGGTGTATCGCGTGTGGAACGCTCGCATCGACACCAACCATCGTTACACGACCAGCACGGCCGTGCGGCAGCAGATGATCGCCGTCGGCTGGATCGCTGAAGGC
>JAJAZK010000150.1 GCA_026785765.1 Rhodoferax sp.
GCGACATGCTGGAGAATCTACGATTGGTTCTGTCCCACTGAGCGCCCCCGTCGATAGAATTCGAGGGCGTTCCCAGGTGGGCGCCGAACTCTCGATCGTGCGGAGTAAAACACAGTGGAAATGCGGTCAGCCGACTGGAAGACCTTTGCCTGGTGGGTGACTGGTATTTCTGTCGGTGCGTTCTTTCTTGCGTTGGTTCTGCGCGCAGAGTCGCAGCGCCAACTGGAGTCGTCCGCCACCGATACCGCTTCGCGCTGGACCCAGTCCGCCTTGCCCTCGGTGCCCGACCTGGAGCAGGTGTTCACGGGTAGCGGGCTGACCCCGTCAGCGCGTGAGCAGTTGCTGCGTTTGCGCAAGGTCGACGATGTGTTCCGCTTCAAGCTGTACGACCGCTCGGGTCGCCTGGTCCTGGTGTCGGACGACCTCGTCGCAGACAGGCCGCTGCCACGTTATGACCAGTCCCTTGGCATCGGCCAGGGTGCCGACGCGCAACAGGTCGGCATCCGGGACAAGGTGCTCGCTGGCGGCTCCCACGTGGAGTTGCGCCGGCACTCGGACCAGCCCGGCCTCGGGGTGTTCAGTGAAGCCTATGTTGCGGTACAACGTGACGGCGTGGTCCTGGGGCTGGTCAACGTATCCGTGGACCAGACGCGCCAGGTCGCCACCGCGCGTGGCGCGCTCCTGCGCATTGGCGGCACGCTTGCGTTGTTGCTGGCGGTCGCGCTGGGCGTGGCCGGGCTGCAGTTCTGGCGGCGCTTGCGGCGCCAGCGCCTGGCCGTCAACCGGGGGCAGTACATCGCGAACCACGACGCGCTCAGTGGAGCCTTGAACCGATCCAGTTTCAACGAGCTGCTGCGGCAGGCGGCCTGGCGGCGTGCCGAGGGCGGCCCGGTATTTGCGCTTATGTGTATCGATCTGGACTATTTCAAGGAAGTCAACGATTCGCTCGGCCATGACGCCGGAGACGAGGTGCTGCGGGTGGCAAGGCAACGGCTCAATTCCTGTGTGCGCGAAGGTGACCATGTGGCGCGGCTCGGGGGTGACGAGTTTGCAGTGGTCTTGTTTGGTAGCTCCACCGAGGCGGCTTTGACGCCGCTGGCGCAGCGCATTGTGCATGCTCTGGCGCAGGTCTATGACGTGGCCGGCCAGCAAGTGCGGTGCGGTGGCAGTGTGGGTGTGGCGATCCATGGCGTAGACGCAGTCGACCCGGACGAGCTGCTGGGCAAGGCCGATTTGGCCCTGTACCGGGCCAAGGCCAACGGGCGCGCAACCTTCAGCTTTTATGACGTGGCGATGGACCGCCAGATGCAGGCACGCCGTGAACTCACACGCGACCTGCGCGAGGCAGTCAGCACGGGTCAGCTGACCTTGCATTACCAGCCATTGTTTGCGTCAGACGCGCGAACCCTCACTGGTTATGAAGCACTGTTGCGCTGGAACCATCCCGCGCGCGGCGAGATACCACCAGCTGAGTTCATTCCGCTGGCCGAGGAGACAGGCGTCATCAACCAGATCGGCTTGTGGGTATTGCGCGGTGCCTGCCGCGAAGCTGCCGGTTGGCCGGCGTCGCTGACGGTGGCGGTCAACCTGTCGGCGCTGCAGTTCGCGGGCAACAACCTGGTGCAACTCGTCGCCGAGGCACTGGCAGACTCCGGGTTGGCGCCGCAGCGGCTGGAGCTCGAGATCACCGAGTCGCTGCTGATGAGCAATACCGATCAGGTGCTGGGTGTGTTGCGCGCCTTGTCCCGCATGGGGGTGACGATCGCCATGGACGACTTTGGCACCGGCTACTCGAGCCTTGCGTACCTGTGGCGGTTTCCTTTCGACAAAGTCAAGATCGACCGGGCCTTCACCCATAATTTGGGCCATGATGAAAAAGTCGCGCTGATTGTGCAGTCCATTATTTCGCTGGCGCATTCGCTGGACATCCGGGTCAATGCCGAGGGGGTCGAGACCGCCAGCCAGATGGCTGCGCTGCAAGACGGCGGGTGCGACGAACTGCAGGGTTTCCTGCTCGGCCGGCCGGGGCCGGCAGCCAGCCTGACCCACCTTGGCCACGTGGATGGTGACCTTGTCCCAGGTCAGCGCACCGAGGCGCGTCGCTCGCTGTTTGGCACCATCCCGCCGCCACTGCCCCCGGGCCGTACCGGCCCTATCGTGTGATATGGTCGCGGCATCTTTGGCATGCGCTGATGGTTGGCCTGCTGGCGAGGCTCCGGCCTCGTTCCGGGCGATCACTTCGACCGACCTGGCCGACGCGCGGGCCTGGGTCGTGCGCGCTGATGCCTATCCGCCAGGGGATTTCGCGGAGCTCGCACGCCGCTCGCCACTGGAATCCGCAGAACAACATCTGCGCTTGATCAATGGTGTTTATGGAGGCGGCGAGATCCGCCCGGGCCAATTGGTTAAAGTCGGAGAGCGCCAATAGGGCGTTTCAGCCTCCAGTCAGGACAGGGCATGGCAGCGTTTGATTTCGACTTGTTCGTGATTGGTGGCGGCAGTGGTGGCGTACGCGCAGCGCGTATGGCGGCACAACGCGGCGCCCGTGTCGCACTCGCGGAGCAGGATGGCACCCAGGGTCTGGGCGGCACCTGTGTCAACGTCGGCTGCATCCCGAAGAAGCTCTACAGTTACGCCGCGCATTTTGCCGACAGTTTTGAGGAGAGCCATGGTTTTGGCTGGGAGGGCGATGCGCCGCGCTTGAACTGGCAGACACTCAAGGCCAACCGCAAACGCGAAATCAGCCGCTTGAACGGTATTTACCTCAAACTGCTGGCCGGCTCCGGTGTCACGGTGATGAATGCACACG
Source organism: Rhodoferax sp. (assembly GCA_026785765.1). GTDB lineage: Bacteria > Pseudomonadota > Gammaproteobacteria > Burkholderiales > Burkholderiaceae_C > CAISIP01. The sequence goes on from JAJAZK010000150.1 coordinate 2,810, forward strand.
CCTGCGTCACCGGGCCACACAGCGTGTCTGCCGACGGTCACGCGTGGACCTGCGCGAACATCCTGCTCGCCACTGGTGGTACACCGAATGTTCCCAAGGTTCCGGGTGGAGAACTTGTGTGCACCTCCAACGACATGTTTGACCTGGAGCCGTTCCCGAAACGTCTGCTGGTGGTGGGTGGTGGGTATATTGCCTGTGAATTTGCCTCGATCTTCAACGGCCTGGGAGCCGAGGTGGTGCAGATCTATCGTGGCGAGCAGGTGTTACGCGGTTTTGATGCCGATGTACGCCAGTTCATCGCGGCCGAACTGCGCAAGAGTGGTGTGGATTTGCGCCTGGCCTGTGACGTCAAAGGGATAACGCGCACTGCCGACGGCCTGGCAGTTGGGCTCGATGGCGCCGGCGGAATCGGTCAGTCGCTCAGCGTCGACCGCGTTCTTTATGCCACCGGCCGTGTGCCCAACGTGCGCGGGCTGGGCCTGCATGACCAGGGCGTGGAGCTGGGACGTGACGGGGGCATTGTCGTGGGGGCAAACTACCAGACTTCGGTACCGTCCATTTATGCCATCGGAGACGTCACGGCGCGTGTGCAGTTGACGCCGGTGGCATTGGGCGAGGCCATGGTGCTGGTGGACCACCTGTTCGGGCCGGCTGCCGGAAAGGCAGCGCGCAGCATGAGTTACCAGTTCATTCCAACCGCGGTTTTCACCCATCCGAACATCGGCACGGTGGGTTATGCGGAGTTTGACGCGCGCGCCAAGTTTGGCAAGGTCACGGTGTACCGGAGCGAATTCACGGCACTGAAACACACCTTGAGCGGCAGCAGCGAACGCACACTCATGAAGCTGATCGTAGAAGACGCCACGGACCTGGTGGTGGGCCTGCACATGGTCGGGCCTGATGCCGGCGAAATCGTGCAGGGTTTTGCGGTGGCGATGAAGGCCGGTGCGACCAAGGCGGTTTTCGACAGCACCATCGGCATCCACCCGACGGCGGCCGAAGAATTTGTCACGATGCGCGAGCCGGTGCGCAGCGTGGTCTGAGGCTGCCGCTCAAAACGTTCCTGGATAGGCTCCGCCGTCGGCCAGGATGTTCTGCCCCGTGATGTAGCCGGCATGCTGGCTGCACAGGAAGGCGCAGATTGCGCCGAATTCCCGGGAGTTGCCAAAACGCCTGGCCGGGATCGCCTTGGCGCGCGCTTGCAGTAGCTGCTCCATCGGTTGCCCGGTCTTCTGTGCCGCGCCGACCATGGTGGCGCGTAGCCGGTCGGTATCGAACGCGCCAGGGAGCAGGTTGTTGACGGTCACATTGGCGCTGGCGGTCTGGCCGCGTGCGACCCCGGCGACAAAACCGGTCAGTCCGCTGCGCGCGCCGTTGCTCAAGCCCAGAACATCAATCGGCGACTTGACAGCGCCCGAGGTGATATTGATGATGCGCCCGAAATTGCGTGCCGCCATGCGGTCGATGGTGGCCTTGATCAACGCAATCGGTGTCAGCATGTTGGCGTCCAGCGCCTTGATCCAGTTCTCTCGCTCCCAGTCGCGGAAGTCACCCGGTGGCGGGCCGCCGGCATTCGTGATGACAATGTCGAAGTCCAGGCCGGGGCCCCCCGGCGCCGCAAATGCGGCGCTGCGCCCCTCTTCAGTGGTGATGTCGGCTGCCACCGCAATCACCTGGCCGACGCCGGGCGCGCTGCGCAGCGCCGCCGCAGCAGCCTCCAGCACGGGTGCCCCACGTGCGACCATCATGACATGCACACCTTCGGCCGCCAGCGCCTGTGCACAGCCCAGCCCCAGCCCCTTGCTGGCGCCACACACCAGGGCCCACTTGCCCGCAATACCCAAATCCATGTCCGGTCTCCCTAAGGTTGTGGCAGCGCCTTGAGCGCCGCCGCGATGAATGCACAACGGTCGAACTGGGCACGCCGGAAGGTCCAGCCCAAACGCACGATGACCGCATCGCGTGACGGTACCATGGCCACGACCTGCCCCCAGTGGCCACCCATGACAAGGGTGTCGACGGGTAGGCCACGCCCCTTGCAGGCTCCCGCGTCCGGGTCGCCATCGCGCCAGGTCTGGGCGCCGTAGCCCCTTCCCTCACCCTGTAATGTGGAAGGTGTCGCGGCCACCTTGAGCCAGCCCGGCGGTAACACCTGCTGCTCACCCCAGCGGCCGTCGGACAGCATCAACTGGCCCAGGCGCGCCCAGTCACCAACGCTGGCCCACAGGTAGGACGAACCGACCCAGTTGCCGGCAGTGTCGGTTTCCAGCACGGCCGTGCTGGCGCCAATGGGTGCGAACAGGGCTTTCGCCGGATAAGACCAGTATTCGGTATCGCTGGCAAAACGTGAGCGGTCCACGGCAGATAGCAGGTTGGCGGTCTGGCTCAGGTAGTTCCAGCGCTGGCCCGGCGCAACTGCCGGTTTGACGGCAGCCGCAAACGCTGCCGTATCGCTATTGCCCCACAACATCTTGGGCACGGAGCCCCAGGGGTCGTATTCTTCGGTGCTCGCCAGTCCGTCGCGCATGTACAGCAGGTCCGACACCTTGATCGTGCGGCGCGCATCGGCACGCCAGGCTGCGGCCCAGGCCGGTTCGCGCTGCTTTCCAAACGCATCGACCACTGGCGTATCGAGCATCAGTCCGGTTTCATGCGCCAGTTTGAAACTCAGCATGCCCAATACGGTTTTGGTCATCGACCAACCATGCAGCGGTGTCGAAGGGGCAAAACCCGGCGCCATCTGCAACACCAGCAGGCGGCCTTTGTGTACGACCGCAATGCCGCGGGCATTGGCACGCTGCGGATCGCCGGCACCGACAAAGGCGTCCTGCGCCAGCTGCTGCAGCGCTTTTGCATCGACACCGGGCCCCCATTGATTTGGTGGCACCGCTGCCTCTCCCTGCGGCCAGGGTTGCTGCGCCGTGCTGGCCCGGGCGGCTGTGGCCGGGGGCGCAGGCTGGCCCTTGGGCAAATCGAGCACACATCCACGATCTGGCACCAACTGGGCCTGCCGCGCAAACAGACCGGCGAAACGGGCGGTCACGCTCTTGTTGGCCTCATCCACGACAACACCGATGGGTTTCAGCGCCGCACTGGCGGGCAATACGTCGTCGGCCAGCAAGGTCTGCCAGGGTCGTTGCGCCACGAACGCAGCCGAGCATATGCCTTTGGCAGCCATGCCGGCGGCGTTGGCCGGAATATCCAGCGCCAGCAAGGCGCCGACCACGCCAGCCAGCAGCACCAGCAGCAGGGCTGTGACAAGGCCCAGGCTGCGCCAGATCCACTTTCCAACCATGACAGACTCCCGTGCGGTGTGCGCCTTGCACTCTAACCCAGGCCGGAGATGACTCCACCCCATCGGCCCAAGCCGGGCGCGTCAGTCGGGGTCGGCCAGAGTGGACAATACGGGGATGACCTACCAACCTCCCCCGATTGCGACCACCCGCTTCAGTGACCCGGCAGCGGCACTGGCC
>JAJAZK010000151.1 GCA_026785765.1 Rhodoferax sp.
GCACGGAGGGTGGCGTGTGGGTTTTGGCCGGGGCGTGGCGCCGCGTTGCGCCACGCTACTTGTGTGTACCGTGCGACTCCGTGATTTGGCAGACTGCACGCTACCCGATTGACCTGACGCGTCCCTGTGTGATGGGGGTGGTCAATGTCACGCCGGACTCGTTTTCGGATGGTGGCGAACACGCGAATACGGTCGCAGCCCTGAACCACTGCGAGAAACTTCTGGCTGACGGCGCACACGTTTTAGACATTGGCGGGGAGTCAAGCCGTCCGGGCGCCTTGCCGTTACCCGTCGCCGACGAGCTGGCCCGGGTGCTGCCCGTGGTGCGCGAAGCGGTGCGGCTTGGCGTTCCGATTTCGGTTGACACTTACAAACCTGCAGTCATGCGGGCGGTGCTGGACCTTGGAGCCGACATCATCAACGACATCTGGGCCCTGCGCCAACCGGGTGCCTCGGACATTGTCTTGCGCCACCCTGGTTGCGGGGTGTGCCTGATGCATATGCACGGCGAACCGCAGACCATGCAGGTGCATTCCATACAGGGCGATGTGGTACCCCAGGTACTGCAGTTTCTGCGCCGTCATGCCGACACGCTGGTAGCGCAGGGCATGCAGCGCGGGCAGATCGTGATCGATCCAGGCATCGGATTTGGTAAAACAGTGGCACAGAATTTCAGTTTGCTGGCGCGCCAGGCCGAGTTGCTGACAGCCGGTTTCCCACTGCTTGCCGGATGGTCGCGCAAGTCCTCCCTCGCAGCGGCCACCAGCAAGTCGCTGGCCGCCGTGGCAACCATGGACGCACGGCAACGCCTGGTACCCAGCGTGAGCGCGGCGCTGTTGGCCGTCGAGCGCGGCGCGCGTATCGTCCGCGTACATGACGTCCGTGAGACCGTCCAGGCACTGGCGGTGCTGGAGTCGGTGCAGGCCAACGCTGCCCCATAATCAAGAACAAAGGGGAGCGCCATGACGCGACGTTATTTTGGTACCGACGGTATCCGCGGTACCGTGGGACAGGAACCGATCACACCGGATTTCGTGTTGCGCCTCGCGCATGCGGTAGGGCGCGTGCTGAAGCGGTCCGAAGCCAGGCCGACTGTGTTGATCGGCAAGGACACCCGCATCTCCGGATACATGCTGGAGAGTGCGTTGGAGAGCGGGTTCAACTCGGCCGGTGTGGACGTAGTCTTGCTCGGTCCGTTGCCAACTCCTGGGGTGGCCTATTTGACGCGCGCGCAGCGTGCGTCGTTGGGTGTGGTGATCAGCGCCAGCCACAACCCGTTCCAGGACAACGGCATCAAGTTTTTCGGCGCCCAAGGCAGCAAACTGCCCGATAGCTGGGAGCTCGAAGTGGAGGGAGCGCTCGCGGATGCGCCGTTGTGGGCCGATTCGGCCAACTTGGGAAAGACGCGCCGCCTAGAGGATGCCGCTGGCCGTTATATCGAGTTTTGCAAGAGCACGTTCGCCAATGACCTTACCTTGCGCGGAATGAAGCTGGTGGTTGATGCGGCGCACGGTGCGGCTTACCATATTGCGCCGAAGGTATTTCATGAATTGGGCGCCGAGGTTATCGCGATCGGATGTGCTCCGGATGGTCTGAACATCAACCAGGACGTCGGCGCCACCCATCCGCAGGCGGTCGTTGACGCAGTGCGGGCGAACAAGGCTGATTTCGGCATCGCGCTCGATGGTGACGCGGATCGGTTGCAGCTGGTGGATGCGACAGGCCGTTTGTACAACGGCGATGAGTTGCTGTACCTGATGGCCGACGACCGGCTCGGACGCGATGAACATGTGCCTGGGGTGGTCGGAACCCTGATGACCAACATGGCGGTCGAGGTGGCGCTGCATGCGCGGGGCGTGCAGTTTGTGCGCGCCAAGGTCGGCGACCGATACGTGCTTGAAGAGCTCGAACGCCACCGCTGGATCCTGGGTGGCGAAGGGTCTGGACATTTGCTGGCGCTGGACAAACACACGACCGGGGACGGCTTGATTTCCGCCCTGTTGATATTGCAGGCCTGTGTGCGCAGCGGAAAGAGCATGGCACAGTTGCTGGCGGGCCTGAGCCTGTATCCGCAGACCCTGATCAATGTGCGTCTTCGCGCCGGGCAGGACTGGACGACGAATGCCGGACTGGCCCGCGAGACGATGGCTGTGACGGCGGAACTCGGCAACTCCGGGCGTGTGCTGATCCGTCCCAGCGGTACGGAGCCCCTCGTTCGGGTGATGGTGGAGGCGCGCGACGCCGGTCAGGCCCTGGCTTGTGCCGAGCGTTTGGCGCAGACGCTCGCCGACTGATGGCGGGTGACCAGATGATCAACACGACGGCCGATACCAGTTTGCGCGTTGTCCGCGCCGATTACGGCAACGCGGACCATGCAGCCGCTTTGGTGGAAGTGCTCGACGCCTATGCCCGGGATCCGGCTGGCGGCGGGAAGCCGCTAGCGGCATTTACCCGCGCCAACCTGGTGGCGGCGCTGGCCCAGCGGCCTCAGGCTTTCAGCGTCCTCGCCTTTCGAGGCGAGGCAGCAGCGGGACTGGTGAACTGCATCGAGGGATTTTCGACGTTCGCGTGCCGCGCGCTGGTCAATGTGCATGATGTGGCGGTTCTGGCCAGCTTCCGTCGCCAGGGAGTCGCCCAGGCCATGCTGGCGCTGGTGGAGCAGATTGCGCGGGAACGCAGCGCCTGCAAACTCACGCTGGAAGTACTCGCCGGAAACATCAGTGCCAATCGCCTGTACCAGACCCTGGGCTTCCAGTCGTACCAGCTGGATCCTGCGATGGGCCAGGCCCAGTTCCTGCAGAAGTGGTTGTAGTGTTCAGAGCTGGAACAGGGTCCCGCGGCGCAGAAGCGATTCGAATTCCGTGCCCGGGAGCGGCGGGCTGAAATAGTAGCCCTGCACCTCGGTGCAGCCGCGGGCACGCAGGAAATCCAGCTGGCCCTGTGTTTCAACCCCTTCGGCGATGGTTTGCATCCCGAGGCTTTCGGCCATGCTGATGATGGCGCTGACGATCGCTTTGTCGTCCTGGTCCACGGTGATATCGCGCACAAAGGTCTGGTCAATTTTGAGCTTGTAGATCTGGAATCGCTTGAGGTGGGCCAAGGACGAGTAACCGGTGCCGAAGTCATCGATCGACAGGCGTATGCCACGCCGGTGCAGTTCGGCCATGATAGCGATGGCGCCTGGCGCGTCGTTCATCGCCACCCCTTCGGTCAGCTCCAGTTCGAGCAGACGCGGCGCCACGTTCGCTTCTTGCAAAATGTCTGTCACCAACTGTGGCAGCCCTGCATCGCGGAACTGGATCGCCGACAGGTTCACCGCCATTGTGATGGGCTCCATGCCTCGGCTGATCCATTCGGACAACTGGCGCACTGCGCTGCGGATCACCCATGCGCCAATCGGCAGTATCAGACCGCCGCTCTCAGCGATGGGGATGAACTGCGACGGCGGAACTGCGCCAAAGTCTGGATGGTTCCAGCGCAGCAACGCCTCAGCGCCTACGATCTTCCCGCTGGCCAAGGCGATCTGCGGCTGAAAATGCAGGCTGAGTTGGTCCCGCTCCAGGGCACGGCGCAAGGCGTTGCCCAGGCGTAAGGCGGAATCGGTCTGTTGCTGGATCTCGGAGGTATAAAAGCAGTAGGCATTGCGACCCATTGCCTTGGCCCGGTACATCGCCGCGTCTGCGCAACGCGACAGCGCATCCAGTGCACCGCCGTTGTCCGGATACATGGCGATTCCGATGGATGGCGTGACGGTCAGTTCCTGCGCCTGTACCTGGAACGGAACCAATGCAGTCTCGAGCAATTTGACCGCCAGATGCGCGGCGCCCGTACGATCGGTATCGGGCAGCAACAGAACGAATTCGTCACCTCCAAGTCGGGCGACCGTATCCTGCTCGCGGACAACTGCACGCAAGCGGCGTGCGAGTTCGACCAGAACATCGTCCCCGACCCCGTGCCCAAGTGAGTCATTCACGTTCTTGAAGTGGTCCAGGTCCAGGAACATCAGCGCAACGGTCTGGCGCTGGCGTTGTGCCAGGCTCAATACCTGACTGCATCGCTCCCCCAGCAGCGTGCGATTGGGCAAGCCAGTGAGCGGATCGAAATGGGCGAGCTGCTGTATCTGTCTCTCGGCCTGTACCTGCTCGACGATTTTTTGCTCCAGGGCCAGCACGGTGCTGCGCAGTTCGGCGGTGCGCGCAAGCACCTGGTGTTCGAGGTCTTCACGGACCTGAACCAGGGCTTCCTCTGCCTGTTTGCGCGCCGTGATGTCCATAGTGATCCAGATCGAGCCGAGTCCCAGGTTGCCTGGGTCGATTGCTTTGGCACGCACATCACAACATATCGCGCTACCGTCCTTCTTGCGCAGCATCATCTCGCCCTGGAAAGATCGTCCTTCCGACAGGGGTGCGTAACACTGCTCGCCAGCCACAATCCAGTCTTCCTCCGTCAGGTACCACTGGCGGGAGGAACTCCCCTGCAGTTCGCCGGGCGCATAACCGAAGAGTTGCTCGAAATGCCCATTGCATTGGGTGACTTTGCGGTCGCGCAGAAAAACGATGCCAACCATCGCGTTGGAAAAAATAAGCTGTTGCTGCGCCAGTACCGTTTGCAACTGGGCCTGCGCATGTTTTTGGGCATCGATGTCATCAATGACCCAGACCGAGCCCTGCTCCGTGTCCGCCGGATCCACCAGCGTTCCAGTGACGTGGGCCCAGAATATCTGCCCAGTACGGCGTTTCAGCAGCAATTCGGATTGGTAGGCAATACCGGCCGCCATCACCGGGTAGGCGGCTTCACCCAGTGCACGAAAGGCGTCGCTATCGGGATACAGGGACCGGCTCGATTGTCCGGCCATGCCGAATGCTTCGCCATCGCCGAAGATGTCGGAAAACTGCTGGTTGCATCGCACAACGGTACGTTGCTTGATGAATGCAATACCGACGCCAGCGTGGTCCATCACAAGCTGCAGTTCCCGCAGTGTGTTGGGGGTTTCGACACTCGCCCCTGGATCGGTGTCAGGGCCTGGTGGCGGGATTGCGTAGGGTGGCATTTCGGACGGCAGGGAGGGCGGGGCCGCAGGTCAATCGACAGCCTGTGATGGTAACTGGGCAGCCCTGCGTTATCCTGAATGGTCGCCAGTGGTCAAGACAGGTGTCCCTGGCGCGCTTTTGGAGGACGCAATGACGTGGGTGCAGGTCAAGCTCATCTCATCGATGGCTACCAGGGAGATGTTGGCCGAGTTGGCGCAACAGTTTCAGGAAATGGCCGACTGCACGGTCGCTGTCACCAGCGCTGGGGGTCTGGATGTAGCCAAAAGGGTGCGCCAGGGCGAACCATTCGATGTGGTGGTCCTGGCCGACAACGCAATTGATACGCTGGTCGGGGCAGGCTTCCTGGCCCCTGGCAGCCGCACCGACCTGGTCCGGTCGGGCATCTCGGTTGCCGTTGCGTTGGGCGCGCCGCAGCCGGATGTAAGCACCGAGGCAGCGCTTCGAAGGGCCGTGCTGGCGGCAACCTCGCTCGGCTTTTCCACCGGACCCAGTGGCAACTACCTGCTCAAGCTGTTCCAACGCTGGGGCATTTATGGCGAGATTCAATCCCGCCTGGTGCAGCCTGTCCCGGGCATCGCGGTGGCCAGCCTGATCGCTCGCGGTGAAGTGGAACTGGGATTCCAGCAACTCAGCGAATTGATGCATATGCCCGGAATCGCTGTCCTGGGCCCCTTGCCACCAGCGATCCAGTCGATCACCACGTTTTCGGCAGCGCTGGCAGTTGCTTCGGTGCAGCCCAGGCTAGCGCGGCAGTTGATCGACTTCCTTGCGTCGCCCCACGCAAATGCACCAAAGCTGCGCCATGGCATGGAGCCAGCCTGAGAACGGTCTGAATCAACCCCTCGCCGGGCGCCCGGTCTTGATCGTGGGCACGCCCTTGTCTCGAGCCGCAGTGCCGGGTCCGGCTTCTACTTGCTAAACGCGGATTCTGCATCCGCCTGGGGCAGGGTGGAGTAGAGGCCGGACAGAGCCAGTGACCAGGGTGTCTTTTGCCACGCCAGCACTTCTTCCCGCAGCAGGTGGGCTGATTGCGGAAAAGCCTCCGCCCAGCCGCTTCTCGCTTCCAGCAGAAAACTGCGCGGCGCGCTCTTGTGCGCGGCAAGCCGCAGTTGCGTGACATCCGGGTCGCGCCTTGCATGGCACAGGATGGTCGCCAGGCGCAGGCACAACAACTGGCGCACAAAACCTTCGTCGTCAAAGTCGGCGTCGAGTTTGCGAAGTTTGCCGCGATGCCCCAGCACCAACAGACTGAGCCGGTGTAATTCGGTCTGTGCAAACCCCATCGCGTCGGCGTTGTCCAGGATGTAAGCCCCGTGCTTGTGTTGGTCGCTATGGGAGATATAGGCGCCAATCTCGTGCAACTGGGCGGCCCAGGCCAGCTTGCGCCGTCCGCGTTGCGCGTCCACTGCCTCTGCCACGGATAATTGCTGGTACAGGCCGAGTGCCACGGTCCCGACGCGCGCTCCCTGAACTGGATCGACGTTGAACTTGGTGGCCAGACGCTGCACAGAGCGTGAGCGCAGGTCCTGCTGCTGGTCAGTATTGCCGATCAGGTCACACAACAAGCCGTGGCGCAGGCCGCCGGCCGCGGCGCGCATTTCGTCCACCTGCAGCAGGGAGAAAATCGCGCGCAAAATACTGACGCCGCCACCAATGATGCTGCGCCGATCCTCTTTCATGCCTGCCAGACGCAGCCGGTCGGCGCTTTGGGCTTCCAGCAATTTGGCCAGCAACCAGTCAAGTCCGGCCTGGCTGACGCTGCCCGCCGGCCAACCAGCCGCCGCCAGAACGTCCCCGACCGCGCCAATTGTTCCCGCCGAGCCGTATGCGGTGTCCCAGCGCTCCCGCCCAAAAGCGTTCAAAGCTTCATCGAGTACCGCCTTGGCGGCGATTTCGGCCATCTGGAATGCACTGGCGGAGAACCTGCCGTCAGCGAAGTAGCGCGCCGACCAGGCAATACTGCCGACCCGGTACGACTCCATGGTCTTGGGCTCGAAATCATGTCCGGTGATCAGTTCGGTTGAGCGACCGCCGATATCGGCGACCAGGCGCCTTTCGTCGGACTGCGGCAACAACTTGGCAACCCCCTGGTAGATCAGACGCGCTTCTTCACGGCCGGAGATGACATCGATTTGAAATCCAAGAATCTGGCTCGCGCGTGTCAGGAACGCGTCGCGGTTGCGCGCCTCGCGCAGGGTTTGGGTCGCCACTGCGCGAACCTGGGTTCGCTTGAAGCCTGCCAGCCGTTCCCCGAAGCGTGCCAGACAGTCCCAGCCGCGTTGCATCGCCTCCAGGCTGAGGTTGCGATTGGCGTCCAGGCTGGCCCCCTGGCGGACGGTTTCCTTGAGGTATTCGGCGCGCTCGAATTGGCCGTCATCCACGCGTACGATTTCCAGCCGGAAGCTGTTCGAGCCCAGATCCACCGCAGCCAGACGTGTTCCGTTTTGCATTGGTTTCACTATTTTGTTTTGCGCAGAATAGCACCCTCGGAGATTGCGCACCAAGACTTTGCCGCGCCGTCGCCGCTCAATAGACTTCAGGGACCACAATTTCCTGCGGCACCGGGTGCCGCACATAGTCCTCGTGGCGCACCCGCGGCGGCAGCACAATGGGAGCGTGCTCCACCTCCTCGTAATGCATTTGGCGGAGCAAGCGGTGGATGCAGTTCAGGCGCGCTTTCTTCTTGTCGACCGCCTGCACCACCCACCAGGGTGCCTCGGCAATGTGGGTGCGTTCCAGCATCACTTCCTTGGCCTTGGTGTACTCTTCCCAGCGCCGGCGTGACTCCAGGTCCATGGGGCTGAGTTTCCACTGCTTGAGCGGGTCATGGATACGGCCCAGGAAGCGCAGGTGTTGTTCCTCGTCGGAAATCGAGAACCAGTACTTGATGAGTTGAATACCCGAGCGCACCAGCATGCGTTCGAATTCCGGGACTGTGCGGAAGAATTCCTCGTACTGGTCGTCGGTACAAAAGCCCATCACGCGTTCAACTCCGGCACGGTTGTACCAGCTACGGTCGAAAAGTACGATTTCCCCCGCCGCTGGCAAATGCGCGATGTAACGCTGGAAATACCACTGGGTTCGCTCACGGTCGTTCGGGGCCGGCAGTGCCGCGACCCGGCATACCCGCGGATTGAGGCGTTGTGTGATGCGTTTGATGACGCCGCCTTTGCCGGCCGCGTCACGGCCGTCGAAGAGGATCACCACCTTGTGATTGGTACGCACAACCCAGTCCTGCAGCTTCACCAGTTCACCCTGCATCCGGGACAGTTCCTGGAAGTAGCGCCGCCGCTAGTCGCGGTACTCTTGCGACTCGGCCTCCAGGCCGGATTCAGCCATCGCGTCCAGATTGCGGTCTTCCAGCTCCAGTTCCAGTTCTTCGTCGTAGCCGTCGGCCAGATCGCGCCGGATTCGCCGGACCAGGTCTTCGTCATTCGAGTTCAACCGCAACTCCTTTTTCTTCGCATCGGCCTGCAGCAATCTGTGCAATACCTGTACGAGTGGACAGCGTTATCGTGACGTTGGTGTGACACCGTCCGGTTGGCTTTATCGGTCAACCGCCAGCCGACCCGCTGCTGCATCAGTGAGGTTGCGAACGCGTCCGCTCAGCTGCCACGCCGCGCAGGAATTCGATTAATCCGGCGTCAGCCTCCAGTCGCTGCAATACGGTACAGGTTTGTTCGATGTCACGGGTCCATCCAATGGATTTTTGCTGTTGGCTGGCCTGCCGGTGCCAGCGCCCGGCTTTCTTGCCGGGCAAAAGGCTTTGCAGGGCTTCGATTGCATACCGCATGCGCTTGGCGAGAATCCTGACCTGGTGCAATTGCTCTGGCTCGGCTGCCTGCGCCGTGGCCGTTGCCTTTTCCAGCCGAGTCTGGATGCGGCCCACCTGCTGTCTGGCCCACTTGCGCCGCGTCACCGCAGCGGGTGATGTTGCGTCAGGTTGCGCAGAAGTGGCACCAAGACCTGACAGCCATTGCGTCAGTGCGACCAGAGTCGCACCAAGCTGAGGCGCCTCCAATGCGTAACGCACGGCGCGCCGCTGCTGGTCGGCGTTGCTCGACAGGGCATGGTCCATCGCTGTCCATGCCAGTTCCCTTTGCGCATCCCCGCCTACAAAGGATTGTTCCAAAGGTGGCAGGATCTCGCCGCGTGCCACATCAATGTCGCGCAGTTCACCCAGGAAACTCAACACCGGACGCAGCGCCTCCAGCGAAGGCGCCAGATCGACCGCTATGGATTTGCGCAACAGGCGCCGTGCAGACTTGAAGCGGCGCCATCCGACTCTGGGTTGGTGGATCAGCTCCGGATCGTCGTTCGAATACAGCAGCAGCAAGTTTGTGCAGAACTGGCCAAAGGACTCACTGAGCACCAATTTGGCGGCGCTCGCCAGGGCGATGTTGGTCGGCAGCATTGTGGGCCGGGCCAGCAACGGTGCCTCCAGTGTTCCAGCGCCAAGCAAGAAGCCGCGTTGCGCTTTGCTGCGGCTGGCTGGCACAAGGGACACTGTCGCGGCGATCCGGGTGGCTACCTCGAACAGGGCTTGCGGCCGACCGGCGATCAACTCGAACTCCAGCTCGCACAATGGCGCGCGTTTGTCGCCCGCTACCACCTCGCCGATATCCAGCGCAACTTCCACGGTGCTGCCATCGCGGCGGCGCACGGTCCACACAGTGCGTGTGAATTGCGTCTCGAAACACGGCCGCAGGCGCTCAAACAGCGTTCCGTCCGGATCAATTTTGGCCCAGGGTTTCACTGGCAGTGCATCCAGCCGCAGGTCCGACGTCGCCAGTGGCACTTCCCATTCGCCGCGCTGGCTCAGTGCCGAATCTTCCTGGCTGGTAGTCTTGAAGGTCTGCACCCATTGCGGATGCGCCGGATCGCCGTACCGGCGGACACGCAGCGCGCACCGCCGGTGATGCAACACCTGGTCTGGCGTGTCGTAGTAGACGTTGTGCAATTGCAAACGCTGCGGTTTGCGTCGGGCCAGCAGTGGATTGCGCCCCAGGAGCCGGGCCAACTCCTCGGGCTGCGTGGTCGGCACGGCCAGCTTGAGTTCGGTTTCTTGCGGATCGGGATCCGGCGCGCGGTGTTTCATGTTCGGATTGGTGAGAAGGGTTGGAACCATGGCATGGCCCGAGTGTGCCACCGCCAGGCTGTGTGCGTGTGCTGTGCCCGTGATCGTCAGGTGCCTTGGGTGGCTGACCACACCAGCCCTTGGGCGGGTTCAGGTACACGTGCCATGGCCATGGCCATGGCATAAGTGGTTTCCAGCTTGCGCACCACGGCATCCCATCCCAGTTCCAGGGCGCGCAAGCGCGCGCGTTGGCCCAGTTCCCGACAACGCGTCGGGTTCCCGGCGAGATCCCCGGACAGATGCACGAATGGAGCCGTATCGCCCTTTGGCGCCAGCAGGCCGTGAGTCTCGTGCACGATGAGTTGTGCAGCAGCCGCGTCGTCGAAGGCGACCGCAGCGAGGCCGCTGGCCATCGCCTCCGGCGCTCCAGTGTCGACCTGCTGGTGCGCCTGATGCACTACCAAGGCGACGTTCTGGTGAACATCGTACGGACCATGACACAGCGCGTCGACTCGATTGAAGACAAACTGCTTGCGGATCGTCTGGGGCAGCGGCGCTTGGACCTCGGTGCGCTGCGGCGTTTGCTGGTGCGGCTGTAGCGGCTGCTGGCGCCCGAGTCGGCGGCCTTGTTTCGCTTGCTTCAGAAGCCGCCTGCCTGGGTTGCGGAGGTGGACTTGCAGGAGCTACGCCAATCAACCGAGGAATTCAACGTGGCAATCACGGACATGGCGGCTTTGCAGGAGCGCATCAAACTGCTGCCAGGAGAGATCGCCGGACGCGCGGCCGAACAGAACAACCGCACGCTATTTGTGCTGACGATGGTTACAGTGCTCGCGTTGCCAATCAACATCATTGTCGGCTTGCTGGGCATGAACGTCTGCGGTATTCCACTGGCTGAGCATCCCTGGGGATTCTGGATTGTGGTGGCGATCGTCGGCGCCTTCAGCGTGGTCGCCGGCGGCCTTGCGCTCAGTCGTAAACGCGGCTGAACTGCCTCAGGCAGCCTGTAGCGCCGCCAGTTTCGAGGCTTTTTCAAGGTGGCGTAGAAAGTGGCTCCAACCGGGGTTGCGGATCGACGGATCCCTGGCCAGATCGTCCCAACGGCGCAGCAGCACGGATTCGGTCGCGAACGGCTGGTCGAGAGGCGCGCATATGCCCGAGATCGTGAAGCAGGGCGGCTAAAAGCAGCGCTGGGTCGGCGCCCGATTTTTCAGCCAGTTGTGCGCATTGCAGCGCGTGTTGCAACTGGGTGACTTTCTCAGCGCCGTAGCGCGCGGCACCGTAGTTTGGTAAAGGCGCGTTGCTTCCGGGATTTGCAGCACCATGGGTCCTCCTTGATTTGCTGCAAAGCGTAGCGCCCGGCGATGACGAAATCATGTCACCGGGTGCGCCGCGTTGACTGGTGGTTCGCCGTTAAGCGATACGAGGCTGCGATATAGCCAGCAGTCATTCGCACCGTCCCACTGGCCGCTTTTGGGCCCGCTACCCACAGCCTGCTGGATATTTCACTTTGTCACATTAGCGTCATGGAAGCTACTTAGAGTGACGCTAACCGAGTCATATGCCCCATTCAACTTTAAAGGTGAATCCATGAAATCCAGCTTCCAGATGGCGCTTGTCAGCGCAACCAGCATAGCCCTCAGTATGTTTTCCAGTACGGGCAGCGCCCAGGAGATAACTGGCGCCGGGGCGAGTTTTCCAGCCCCGGTGTACTCCAAGTGGGCTGCGGACTACAACAAGGCCACCGGTGTCAAGGTCAACTACCAGTCAGTGGGATCGGGCGCTGGCATCCGGCAAATCGACGCCAGGACGGTGGATTTCGGGGCATCCGACATGCCGCAGACCGACGAGGTGCTCAAGCAAAAGGGCCAGATCCAGTTTCCGACCTTGATCGGCGGAACGGTTCCAGTGATCAACGTCAAGGGCATCGCCCCGGGACAGATGAAACTCGACGGCCAAGTGCTCGGTGACATCTTTCTGGGAAAAATTACCAAGTGGGATGACCCGGCCATCAAGAAGCTCAACCCTGGCCTGCCATTGCCCGATGCAGCAATTGCTCCCGTGCGCCGTGCCGACGGCTCTGGCACCACGTTCAACTTCACCAACTATTTGTCCCGCGTCCATCCGGAATGGAAGGCCAAGGTGGGCGAAGGCACGGCGGTGAACTGGCCGGTTGGCGCCGGTGGCAAGGGCAACGAGGGCGTGGCCGCCTTCGTAAATCGGCTGCCGAACTCGATCGGTTATGTGGAGTACTCGTACGTCAAGCAAAACAAGATGACCTACACCCTGATGAAGAATCGGGACGGGGTATTTGTCGCGCCGGACGACGAGACCTTCAAGGCCGCTGCCGCCGGTGCGGACTGGAACAAGTCGTTTTTCCAGTTGATCGTGGACCAGCCAGGCAAGGATGCCTGGCC
>JAJAZK010000152.1 GCA_026785765.1 Rhodoferax sp.
CAGTAGCATCGGAGGGAGTATGAGCCTTGACACGAAGCCGGCGACCGTTTTTGTCAGCTACGCCCACGAGAGCGAGCCCTTTCGTGAGCGAGTCAGAGCCTTGTGCTACTGGCTGCGCGACCAGGGTGTTGATTTGGCGTGCGACTTTGACCATGGCACCAGGCCCCCAAGCATGGGCTGGCCGGTCTGGATGCAACACGGCATTGAAGACGCTGCCGTCGTTCTGGTGGTGGCGTCCCCCAAATACAAGGCGAGGTTCGAAAAGCGCGCCGCCACCAATAGCGGCAAAGGCGTGGCCTGGGAGGGTGCCATCATCACGCAAGATCTGTACGACGCCGCCATGCGCAACGACTAGTTCTACCCGATCCTGCCCGATGGCGGCGCCCGCGACGACATTCCAAAAGCCATGATCCCCTGGGACAACGGGCACTGGTTTCCGTCGAAGCAGGAGGGTGTGCTGGCGCTGGTGCGGGAGTGCCTGCGTGGCCGCGCCGCGCCGGCTGCGGCGCGCGGGAACGTCGAAGCAATGGCGCCAGCGCCTGTGGCAGCAATTGCTACCCGGCACATGGCTGTCCTTGACAAGCTCACCGACGACATCGCCGGCGCACTCGATGACCCGCAAGCCAAGGTTTTGCGCGACGCCTTGGAGAACGACCTC
This sequence comes from Rhodoferax sp., assembly GCA_026785765.1. GTDB lineage: Bacteria > Pseudomonadota > Gammaproteobacteria > Burkholderiales > Burkholderiaceae_C > CAISIP01. The sequence goes on from JAJAZK010000152.1 coordinate 659, forward strand.
CGGCGCGAAGAACGGGTGCAGCTTGCTGCGCCTGTAGCCGCCACGGAATTGCTGGCAGCGCTGGGCGGCTTGAAGCCTTGGAAAAGACAAGCGTACAGCTTGCAACGCATAGTCAAAGCCCTTGAGATTCCGCATCAGAAATCTGGCCCGCACTTGTTGGAGACACTGGCCGGCGATTAGTATTTCCGGGCGGCGGTTGCGGCCGTCAATGTCGGTGTTGCCAAGAATTTCGGCCCCACAAACGAGGCGGTGATGGTAGTGCCGCAAGCCAGCGATGCCATCATTGCTTTGCTGCTCGCCGCCGTGGCGGGTGAAGAACGCACGATCAGCCCCGGCGAACAAAGCCAGCACCGGGTGGACGGCTTGATCCATTTGGACGATGTTCCGAGTTTGCCATTGGACGCTGCAGCATCGTTCGAGAACGAAGCGGCTGCGCGCTTTCGTGTTCGCAACGTGGTTCGCCATGAGGGCGACTTCACGCCAGCCAGGCCGGACGGCTCTGATGTTGATGGGCTGGAAAAGTGGCGTCGCAGTTTTGCCGATGCGGTGGAGAACCAACGAGCGGTCCACAAAAAGTACTTCCGGTTTGTCGCGACCCAAGGCCGCCACCCCCTGCTGGACGACGATGCAAGCTGTGGCGCGCTCTACCAAACAATAGGCATTCCTTTCGCCAGAGTCCTGCCAAGCGAGTTGACCGTGGCGCAGCAAGAGGAGCTGTTCGGTATTCCGTTCACGTCCATCAATCGCTTGTACGGTGAGTTTTTTGGGCATCTTGCGGACAAGCGCAGGCCCATGCCGCAGGCCGAAGCGCCCACTGTGGCGGGGTTGATTGCTCTGCTGACGGCATTGGCGCCGTTGCTGACTTCGAATGACGGTCTCAAAGATCAGATCGAGGCTGCGGCCGAGCAACTCAGAAAATCCCCGGACAAGCCCGACGCCGGAGCATTGACGCAAGTGGTCAAGGGCGTGGAGCAGGTTGGGCAGCTGGCGGATGGTGCCGCAAAATATGGCACGTTCCTTGCCAAAATTCCTGAGTACGTGCACGCACTTCAGAACCTTTTCTAATCGTCGTGAGAACCCCTCCCATGCCGCAATTCGCCTCCCCCTTTCTGGCAAGACCCGTTGAGCCGCAGGCGCCGCAGCATCTGCGGCCCGGCGGTTCGTGGCCCTCGGCAGAACACGTCTGGGATGTCAAGGAGCTCGATGCCCTGGCCTTGGCGCAGGCCAGCAATCGGCCGCTGCTGGTGCGTGGCGAACCCGGCACAGGAAAGAGCCAGCTGGCGCGTGCGGCGGCGGCCCTCCTTGGTTGGGCATTTCGTTACGAGGTGATCACCGCCCGCCATGAAGCGCAAGACCTGCTTTGGCACTACGACGCCGTGGAGCGCCTGGCCAGTTCCAGGGCAGCCGATTCCGTTCCAATGCAAGACTACGTGACGCCCGGCACGCTTTGGTGGGCGCTCAACCCTACCGGTGCCGCTACCCAGCAGCACAAGGCACACACCGCGCGCAGCACACCTGGCAATCAAGTTGCCAAAGCCGATGTGCCACCCATGCCAGGCACCGTGGTGCTGATGGATGAAATCGACAAGGCCGATAGCGACCTGCCCAACAGCTTGCTGGAAGTGCTCGGCAACGGCAGTTTTACGCTGCCTTGGGGGGCGCCCCTGCTGGCGCCAGACCAGCAGGCCTCACCCACCTTGATCGTCATCACCAGCAACGAGGAGCGTGAGCTGCCCGCAGCCTTTGTGCGCCGCTGTATCTGCCTGCACCTTGTGCCACCGGCGGATGCAGAAGAGAGCCGCTTCCTTGACTGGCTCACAGTGCGCGCGCAAGCGCATTTTCCCGAAATGGCGGGGGCCGGGTTGACCGAGGCCGCCAGGCAGGTTTACCAGGACCGCATGCAAAGCCCGCCGAGCCTGGGCACGCGCCCGGGTCTGGCGGAATACCTTGATTTGCTGCGCGCGCTGAATAACATTGCGCCCGGCGACGCTGCCCTGCAAAAGGCGTGGCTGGTGCGGCTGGCGCCTTATGCG
>JAJAZK010000153.1 GCA_026785765.1 Rhodoferax sp.
ATCACGTCCAGGTTGTGTTCGATCACCAGCAGCGAATGACCAGCGTCTTGCAACTTGCGCAGCGCCCGCATGAGTTTGGCGATGTCGTCGAAATGCAGGCCGGTGGTCGGCTCGTCGAACATGAACAGTGTGCCGCGCCGTGCTACCGCCTGGCGGCTGGAACTGCCGCTACGTGCCGCCTCGGCCAGGAACCCGGCCAGTTTGAGGCGCTGCGCCTCGCCACCCGAGAGAGTAGGTACCGGCTGGCCGAGTTTGACGTATTCCAGACCGACATCGATGATAGGTTGCAGCGCCCGGATGACGTCACGGTCACCGGCGAAGATGTGTGCCGCTTCGCTGACCGTCAAGTTCAGCACATCCGCCACGTTCAGGCTGACCAGGCGCGTCGCGGCCGGCGGCGAGCGTTTCACCAGCACCGGATTCGAAACCAGATCACGACCGGGCAGCCCGACAGCGGCGCTGGCGCCGATCAAAACCGGCTGCGGCGCGGGCGGTTCCGACTGCGGCCCGGCCAGCGCGACCCGCCGCTCGATGCGGACTTCCAGGATCTCGGGCCGGTAACGTTTGCCGTCGCAGTCCGGGCAGCGCAGATACACATCACTCAGAAACTGCATTTCCACATGTTCGAAACCCGAGCCACCGCAGGTCGCGCAGCGTCCGTCGCCGCTGTTGAAACTGAACTTGGAGCCGGTGTAACCACGCTGGCGCGACAGCAGCGCGTTGGCAAAGATTTCGCGCACCGCGTCCCACGCACCGACGTAACTGACCGGGTTGGAGCGCGCCGTCTTGCCGATGGGCGACTGATCGACAAACACCACATCGGCCAGTTGTTCGGCACCCAGCATGCGCTCGAAGCGGCCCGGGGCGTCAGTAGCGCGTCCGAAATGCCGCCGCAAGGCCGGCGCCAGCACATCCTGCACCAAGGTCGATTTGCCGGAGCCGCTGACACCGGTGACACACACCAGCCGCTGCAGGGGTATCTCGACCGAGATATTCTTCAGATTGTGCTCAGACACACCTTCGAGCAGCAGCCGTGGCGTGTTCTCTGCCACCAGCCGCTTGAAGCCCAGGCCGACCTGCTTGCGACCACCGAGGTAGGCGCCGGTGAGGGTGTCGGCGTGGCGCAGGTCCTGGGTGGAACCATCGAATACGATCTGCCCGCCCCGTTCACCCGGACCCGGACCCATATCGATCATGCGGTCCGCGGCCAGCATCACCGCCGGGTCGTGCTCCACCACCACCAGCGTGTTGCCCGCATCGCGCAGGCGTTGCATGGCTTCGATGATGCGATGCATGTCGCGCGGATGCAGGCCAATGCTGGGTTCATCCAGCACGAACAGGGTGTTCACCAGCGAGGTGCCGAGCGCCGTCGTCAGGTTGATGCGCTGCACCTCGCCGCCCGACAAGGTGCGGCTCTGCCGGTCCAGGCTGAGGTAACCAATGCCCACATCACACAAGTACTTCAGGCGTGTGGTGATCTCCTCGAACAGCAGCTTCAAGGCCTTGTGGTCCGCGTTGCCCTGCGGCACCGTACCAGCCGCCGGCGCCTGTTCACCCATGCTGTCGAAGAACCGTCGCAGCCGGTCGATCGGCAGCAGCATCAGGTCGTGCAGACACAGGCCGGGCAATTGCTCCAGCTGCGCGCGGGTCCAGTCCACGCCCTGCGGCAGGAAGCGCTTTGCAGGCTCCATCGCCGCGTCGGCAGCGGCCTTGCTGCCGATGCGCCACAACAGGCTCTCGGTCTTGAGGCGTGCGCCAGCACAGGTCGGGCACGGCGTGTAGCTGCGGTACTTGGACAGCAACACGCGAATGTGCATCTTGTAGGCCTTGGTCTCCAGGTACTCGAAGAAACGGTTGACACCAAACCAGTGCTGATTCCACTTGCCGTTCCAGTTGGGTGACCCATGGATCACCCAATACTGGTGTTCCGGCTTTAGTTTGTTCCACGGGGTATCGCGCGGAATGCCTGCATCCTCGGCGTGGCGCATCAGGTCATCCTGGCACTCCTGCCAAGCCGGGGTCTGCATCGGCTTGATCGCTCCGGCGCGCAAGGTAAGTTTGTCGTTCGGGATCACCAGGCCATAGTCGACACCAATGACACGGCCAAACCCGCGGCAGGTGTCACAAGCGCCCACCGCCGAGTTGAAAGAGAACGCCGAAGCAATCGGATCGGTGTAGCGCAGGTCGCTTTCGGGGCAGTGCAGCCCGGTGGAGAACTTCCACACGGTCGCATCGCCCACCACGCCTGTGTCCGGCCCCGCGGCCTCTGGCAAACAATACACATTGATGCGGCCACTGCCACGGCGCAAACCAACTTCCAGCGCCTCCAGCACCCGCGCCCGCTCGGCAGTCGCCAGGCGAAACCGGTCGGCCACCACATCGAGCACTTTGCGCCGGGTCGGCGCCGCCGCAGCGGGGGCGGCGCCGATCCTGGATTTGGCTTTCTTGCCGCTCGCCACAACGGCAGCTGCCGCACGCGTCGCGGCAGCTTCGGCGGAAACCTCGACGATGCGCTCGGCCTGCACCCGGGTGTAGCCGCTGACCGACAGCCACTGTGTGATCTCCTCGGCCGTGCTGTCGGGCGGTAATTCCACCGGGAAAGTCACTACCAGCCGCGGGTCCCCCGCCGGAACAGCGGCGGCCAACTTCTGCAACTGCGCAAAAATCGTCTCCGGTGTGTCATGGCGAACCGCTTGCGCGGTTTTGCGGTCGAATAGTTGCCCGGCGCGGGCGAATAGCAGTTTGAGGTGGTCGTTAAGTTCGGTCATCGTGCCAACTGTGGAGCGCGAGGAACGCACCGGATTGGTCTGGTCGATGGCGATGGCCGGTGGCACACCTTCCACCTTGTCCACTGCCGGCTTGTCCATGCGTTCCAGAAACTGGCGCGCATAGGCCGAAAACGTCTCTACATACCGCCGCTGGCCCTCGGCGTAAAGCGTGTCGAACACCAGGCTGGACTTGCCCGAGCCACTGGGCCCGGTCACCACGGTCAGCTCGCCGGTGCGGATGTCGAGGTCAAGATTCTTGAGGTTGTGCTGGCGCGCTCCGCGAATGCGGATGGTTGGGGACATGGGGGGCTTGCTTTCAGATAGGGGCCAAACATTCTAGATAGCGGCCGTGGAGTAACCCGAAGTGAAGGGTATCCTGCGTTTCTTGAGCAAGCCCACTATCAGGAGATTACGATGCCATTCATGGTTATCGAAACGTTCGACAACAACAATATGCTTCCGGTCTACGAGCGGGTCCAGGACAAGGGCCGCGGCCTGCCGGAGGGTCTGCGCTACATCAGCAGCTGGATCAAGCCTGGCTTCGCGCGCTGCTTTCAGCTAATGGAGTGTGATGACCTCAGCCTGATTCAGCAATAGGTTTTGCACTGGCAGGGAACGGGAGTGCGTTTTGAGGTGGTGCCCGTCGTCGAAAGCAGCCGAACCCGGGACGTCATCGCCCCGTATCTGGAGGCCCTCAAGGCGCAGCCACCCGGAACGCAGTAAACCAGCGGCACCCAGACGGTTACAGGCTTCGTGGCAAACTTTGTGCAGAGCTTCCAACCGGCCTCGGAGCATTGCTGGATTGCCGAAGTGGACGGCGAAAATGCCGACTCGCCCTTCGTCGAGTGCAATAGCGCCAATGTGGTGCAACTGCGCCTGCTGATCCTGCCGACGCCGCCGGGCCGCCCGAAGGCGCTCAGCACCACAGTGCGCAGCACGAAGATTCCCCAATGAGCAACGCTACGGCATGAACTACGCCTTGCTCGCAGCGGCAGCCGCCAGGGTTCATCGCGCATTTTTGCAAACCCACGAAAGCGATTTGGCAGGGCTGATGCCCTGTGACAAACTCGCCCGGCATTGAGGCTTCATCGTTTATTCTCACAACCTATGACTGTTCTCGCTCCGATCAGCCTTGAGTTCCTGATTACCTCGCTGGTGGTTATTTTGGTGCCCGGTACCGGCGTGATCTACACCGTCTCCACCGGGCTGGCGTGGGGCCGCAGAGCCAGCGTGTTTGCGGCCCTGGGCTGCACCATCGGCATCCTGCCGCACCTGCTGGCCACTGTGCTCGGCCTGGCCGCGGTGATGCACACCAGTGCCGTGGCCTTCCAGTTGCTCAAATGCGCTGGTGTGGCCTACCTGTTTTACATCGCATATGCCACCTGGCGTGATACCAGCGCGTTCGCAGTGGACACCGGCGTCACCCAGACCAGCGCGGCGGCTGTGGTAACCAAGGCCTTCCTGCTTAATATTCTCAACCCCAAACTCACCATCTTCTTCCTGGCTTTTTTGCCCCAGTTCGTGGAGCCGACCGCGACCAGCCCCTTGTCGCAATTGCTGCTGCTGAGCGCGGTGTTCATGGGAATGACCTTCGGAGTGTTTGTGGTGTACGGCTGCATCGCGCACTTGTTTCGTCGCCTGGTTGTTGAATCCGCCCGGGTCCAGACATGGCTGCGTCGCGGTTTCGCCACCGGTTTTGCCGCGCTCGGGGCCAAACTGGCGCTGACCGACAAATAGGCTTGCCTGCGACAGCGTGACCGTATGCAAATCCGCGCCGCAGTTGAATCCGATTTTGCGCAAGTGTTGCTGCTGAACAAAGAGTCGGAACACTTTCTGAGCCCGCTCAACCTGGCGCGGCTGCGCTGGCTGCACAGCATGGCGGCGTACCACCGGGTACTGGGCAGCGACGGCCAGGTTGACGCCTTTCTGATCGCGCTGCGTGAGGGCTGCGCGTACGACAGCGTCAACTACCGCTGGTTTGCCGAGCGCTATCCGCGTTTCCTGTACATCGACCGGATTGTGGTCGCCGCCCGACGGCAGGGTAATGGCACTGGGCGCCATCTGTACACGGACCTGATTGGTTTCGCACGCGCTGGTGGAGCCCTGCTGGTCACCTGCGAGATCGACGCCGACCCGCCCAACGAGCCCAGCCAGCGCTTTCACGCTGCCTTTGGTTTTAAAGTAGTGGGCAGCCAGCTGGCAGGGGTCAGCCAGAAGCGGGTTTCTTTGCAGGCAGTTGCTCTTGAATCGGCTGCAGCCGGGTGAAGCCACGATGTTGATCGCGCAAGTCCGCAAACATGCACTGGCGCTGACCGGCGTCAACGAAGCGCCGCACCACCATTTCTCGTCATTCCGCGTGCGCAGCAAGATTTTTGTGACTGTGCCGCCCGATGGTCTGCATATCCACCTGTTTCTGGCGGAGGAAGACCGCGAAAAGGCACTCGCGCTGTACCCCCAGTTCCTGGAGAAGCTGTTGTGGGGCGGCAAGGTGGTCGGCCTGCGGATCACTCTTCCCAAGGCAACTCCCAAGGTCGTGAAGAATCTGGTCACCGCCGTTTGGGCGCACAAGTCGAGGCCAGCGACCGCCCGCCGATAATGCGCAGAGCATGGACATCAATACTTGGCTGATCTACCTGGTTGCCGCCATTGGGCTGTCGCTGTCGCCGGGTCCAAACGGCTTGCTGGCCTTGACGCACGGCGCCCTGCACGGCACACGCAAAACGCTGTACACCATCTTCGGCGGGGCAATTGGTTTTATTGCCGTCATTGCCTTGTCGATGTTCGGCATTGGCATGCTGCTGCAGTCGTCCCTGCTGTGGCTGCAAGCGATGAAGTGGCTGGGCGGCGCGTATCTGGTCTGGCTGGGCGTGGAGGTGTGGCGTTCACCCCCGATCGGGCTGGAACCGCAGGGCCAGTGGCAACCGACGGCGGGCTGGTCGCTGTTCCAGCAGGGGGCACTGTCGGCGCTGACCAACCCAAAAGGGCTGCTGTTTTTTGCCGCGTTCCTGCCGCAGTTCATCGACCCGGCGCGCAGCCTGCCGATG
>JAJAZK010000154.1 GCA_026785765.1 Rhodoferax sp.
AGCACATGCTCGGCAACATAACTCAGTATCAGGTTGGTGGAGATGGGCGCCACCTGGTACAAGCGGGTCTCGCGAAACTTGCGCTCCACGTCGTACTCGTTGGCGAATCCGAACCCGCCGTGAAACTGGATGCAGGCGTTGGCGGCCTCCCAACTGGCCTTGGCGGCCAGGTACTTGGCCATATTGGCTTCGGCGCCACACGGTTGTTGCGCGTCATACAGGGCGCAGGCTTTCCAACGCATCAGGTTCGCCGCTTCCACTTCGATGTAGGTCTCGGCAATCGGAAACTGCACGCCCTGGTTCTGACCGATCGGCCGCCCAAAGACGATGCGCTGCCTGGCATACCGAGTCACCCGGTCGATGAACCAGTAGCCATCACCAATGCACTCCGCCGCAATCAGGGTGCGCTCGGCATTGAGCCCGTCCAGCAGGTAGCGAAAACCCTGGCCCTCTTCCCCAATCCTGTTCTCGGCCGGGATCTCCAGATTGTCGAAAAACAGTTCGTTGGTCTCGTGGTTGACCATGTTGGGTATCGGCCGCACGGTCATGCCGGATTGCTCGGCCAAGCGAAGATCGACCAGAAAGATCGACATACCGTCTGACTTTTTCTGCACATCCGCCAAGGGCGTGGTGCGTGCCAACAGGATCATCCAATCCGAATGCTGGACGCGCGAGATCCAGACCTTTTGACCGTTGATGCGATACCGGTCACCAACGCGTACTGCCGTGGTCTTGATCTTTGTCGTGTCGCTGCCGGTCGTGGGCTCCGTCACGCCCATCGATTGGAGCCGCCACTCGCCACTGGCGATGCGGGGCAAAAACTGCTGCTTTTGGTGCTCCGACCCATGGCGTAAGAGCGTGGCCATGTTGTACATCTGGCCATGGCAGGCGCCCGCATTGCCGCCGCAGCGGTTGATCTCTTCCATGATCACCGAGGCCTCAGCCAGGCCCAAACCCGAGCCACCGTATTGCTGTGGAATCAGGGCGGCCAGCCAGCCAGCCTTGGTCAGCGCCTCGACAAAGGCTTGTGGGTACGCCCGAGCTGCGTCCACATCGCGGTGGTAGGCGCCGGGAAATTCGGCACACAGGGCCCGCACCGCCGCGCGGATGTCCTGGTACTGGGCGTCCCCGGACGTGGCATGGGCCACGGAATCAGCGCAGGTTGCCGGTGTGACCGAGCGAATAACGCCCGGGCTGCGGCCACACGGTCAGCCCGTGCGGCTCGCGGCCAACCTTGACTTGATCGACCGCGCCGGAGTTGGTATCAAAGCGGTACACCACGTTGTCGTAACGGCCCGACAACCATAGGTGTTTGCCATCGGCGCTGACATTGCCCATATCCGGGCTGCCCCCGCCCGGCACCGGCCAGTTCTTGACGACGCTGCGGCTGGCAAAGTCGATCACCGACACACTGCCCTTGCCAAGCGGGCTGCCGCGGATCTTGTTGCTACCCCGATTCGCCACGTACAGGCTCTTGCCGTCACGGCTGGGGTAGAGGCCATGGGCGCCGATACCGGTGGCAATAAAACCGATTTGTTTGAACGAGTCGCCGTCCACCACATGCACGCCATCGGCCATCATGTCGGCCACGAAAAAAGTCTTGCCGTCGGGCGAGACCCGCACGTCCTGCGGCATGCCAGGCGTGGTGCAGATCTCGTTGCCGGGCTGCCCCGGGTCGGGGATCTTGTCTGGCTTTTTGCCGGGTTTGGCGATCAAGGCCAGCGCGTCAGGCCGGTTGAAGTACTGGCTCAGGCTGATCGTGCCCAGAACCTTGCGGTTGACCAGATCCACCTTGGTCATTGAACCGTTGAACTCGCAGGTGAACACGGCATACTTGCCGTCGATGGAGAAGTCGGCGTGGTTGATGCCGGCGCAACGCGGCGTCGGGATCGAAAACTTCATTGCCATGCTGCGCACATCGCGAAAATCGAGCCGCTTGTAGGCTTCGGCCACCACAATCGCGAACTGTCCGTCTGGCGACCAGTACATGTTGTACGGGTCGTCCACCGGGATCGATTTGCCGGGCTTGCCGGTCTTGGGATCGATCGGAGTCAGACTGCCATCCGTGCGACCTTCGGCGTTGTTGGCAACCCATAGCGTGGACAGGTCCCAGGACGGAACCACATGCTGCGGATGGATGCCGACCTTGAAGGTGTCTACAACTTTGAGACTGGCCGGGTCAATCACCGAGACCGTGTTCGCAGCGCGATTGGGCACATACACACGCTCCAGGGCGCCGGCCACCGCCGGGCTGAAATTGTTGGCGGTGGTCTCGCGGTACAGGTTGTTCGGGTCGGCAACGGGTGGCATTCCGGGGACGGTGCTCACTGCACGCGGCACCGAGTCCTGGGCGCTGTTGGCAGTAACCGGGGTCTGGGCTGTGGCCCACCAGGCGACGGTGCTGCCGGCGAGCAGCGCCGTCAGGGTGGCGGCGCTAACGTGAAGTTTTCGGATGGTCATCGGTTGAGAAAAGAGTGACTGCAAACTGTAACGCATGCGGCTAAGGTCGCGCCGACACGGCGGCGCGAATTGCGGCGCTGGCCTGCTGCACCACCGCATCGACGCCTAGCTGGCCCAACTGCGCTGTGGCAGCCCGCGGGTCACCACCCGTGCCGCCTTGCTTGCCCTCGCGCGCAGCCTCGGAGAACAGATCAGGGCGCACCATGGTTGGGTCCAACGCCATCAGCAAAGAGGTGTCGGCAGTAGCGGCATGGGTCCCGATCTGCGCCGCGGTGATACCGTTGGCCCTCAGCGCGGCGACATAGGTGGTCTGGGTCGCCTGGTAGTACTCGGCGATGAAATGGGCTCGGGCGCCGCTGCCGGCCCAGTCCTTGTTGAGCCGATCCACGACTGTTCGCAGCGCCAACTGGTAGTTGCCGCTGTCACCCAACAACACCACATCGCGGAAACCATGTTGGCGCAGGCTGCGCGCCGTCGCATCCAGAACCGCCTTGAATGCGGCTTCTGGTATGGAAATGGTGGCCGCAAAACGCATGTGTTCGGTCGGTGGTGTGATGCTGCCCTCCGGGACGTAGGCCACTACCGGTGTCACCAGCGTCTTGCCAACCGCCTGCGCAATCCGGCCACTGAGCACCCTGGCGCGCAGGTTGTGTTTGCCCAGGGCCATGTGCGGACCATTTTGCTCGGTCCCGCCCACCGGGATGATGATTGTGGTGGTGCCCGATCGGATGGCAGCGGCGACCTCGGCACTGGTCAGATCCTCCAGGTAGACCGATGAGGCGCCGGCCATTCCAGTCTTGCCGCACAACAAAAGCACCGAAAAAACAAGCAGAGCGGGGTACTTCATGAGAGTATGGGATGGCAAGGGGTTGATCGGCACAACCGCGAACGGGATGGCGCAGGCTAGCCACTAATGTAGTCTGGGGATGCTTCGCAGCACGCGCGCGTCAGGTGGCGTGGATAATGAAATCGTGCAGTACCACCCCCATGATGACGCAATCACCGATGTGCAGGGGATTCGTGTCGGGCACTTCACCGACGAGCGCCGACCGACCGGGTGCAGCGTGGTGATTGCGCCGGCGGGCGCGGTCGGCGGGGTCGACGTACGGGGTGCGGCTCCAGGTACCCGCGAGACCGACCTGTTGCACCCGTCCAATATGGTCAATACGGTGCATGCGGTGTTGCTCGCCGGTGGCAGCGCCTGGGGCCTGGACGCGGCAGCGGGTGTCATGCGCTGGCTGGAGGAGCAGGGTATCGGACTGCCGGTGGTTTACGGCCTGGTACCAATTGTGCCAGCCGCAGTGTTGTTCGACCTGCCGGTCGGTGACGCGCGCATCCGGCCGGATGCCCAATCCGGATATGCGGCCTGCGTCGCAGCCAGCACGCAGCGACCAGCGCAAGGCAATGTAGGCGCAGGGGCCGGCGCCCTGGTCGGCAAACTGTTCGGGATTGAACGGGCAATGAAGGGTGGCATCGCCAGTGCGTCGGTAACCGTCGGCGGTGTGACCGTAGGCGCGCTGGTGGCTTGTAATGCGCTGGGGGATGTGGTGGATCCGGACAGTGGCCGGGTCATCGCCGGCGCACGTAGCACCGACGGACGGACGTTGCTCGACATCCGGCGCGCCATCCTGGCCGGTGAAACGCCAACGCCGCTGCTGCCCGGAACCAACACCACATTGGCCGTGGTCGCGACCGATGCGATCTTGACCAAGGCGCAAGCGCACCGGCTGGCGCAGGTCGCCCATGACGGACTGGCCCGCAGCATCAACCCGGCGCACACGATGTCGGACGGCGACACGGTGTTCAGTCTGGGGACCGGACTCGTCGCAAACAACCCGGGAATGATGACTTTGTGCACCCTGGCCGCCGAAGTGACCGCACGCGCGGTGGTGCGCGCCGTCATGGCAGCAGATGGTGTACGCGCAGGCAACATGCACTGGCCTTCAGCGCGTGAACTGGCAGCCGACAGCAGCGCCTGAGGCGGAAATGCCTAGAAACGGATGTCGACGCTGTTGCGGGCAGCGGTTTGTGCCACCACGTCAAGTGCATCTTCCACCAAGTCGTTGGAGACGACCCGCAGATGCCCGGCGGCGAGCAGTTGCTGGCAGGCGCGCCGCCCCAAGGTCTGCATTAAACCCAGCGCATCGGTGAACAACAACAAACTCCCCTTCGGGCTGCGCCAACTGAGGCAGGTGCGGGTCCATCCACCCTCTGCAAACAGGGCAACCCACACACCCACCACGAGTTCGTTCACCGCTGCGGTCGGCGCCAAGGCCTGCACTTCAGTGCTCAGGTCGATGAAGCCCGATGCCTGGGCCTCGGTCGGCGCGAGCCAGAGGGAGTCACTGGCGGATACGGGCGCCGTTACAGCGGCGCCTGCGTCTGGCCGGTTGCCGCTCTGCGCACCAGGGGCGCCAGCCAGAGTCTGTTCCAGCACCTGCAAAAACGCCCTGCCATCTTCGGCCGCAAACGCAATGCTCGCCAAGCCGTGCTGCAAGCGCGCCTTTAGCATGGGCGCAAGCACCTTCGATGCTGCGGGTTTGGCTGCGGTCAGGTCGGGCTGCACAATCCACAACAGGTCATCAATCGTCTGCGCGTACTCACCGGGATCGTCCGCGCCAGTGGTATCGGTGATACGGGCATGGGCAACGACCTGCGCCCAGGGACCACATAGAAACGCCAGCATGGCGGGCGGCACACGCTGCGCATCCGCGCGTGCCTGTACTTCGGCAACAATCGTCTCGGCCAGTATGTTGCGCTGTTCGGCCTGGCGCAACGCCTGCACCGCCTTGCCAAAGCGGCGCTGGCCTCTCCCGTGCGCATCGTCAAGCGTGGCGACGAAACGGTCGAGCGCTTGATCGAAAGGTTCTGCCGTATCGACCGAGGCGTCGGCAAGAGGGGCTACCGCCTCGCGCAAGGGCGCCATGAAGTCACTGAAACCCCGCGAGTCGACAGACTCGAAAGCGATGCTGCGATGGGTGATTTCATGCAACAGACGGCGCGCCGGATGGTCTTTGTGGCTGAAGAAACGCGGGTCTACCAGCGCCAGTTGCCACAGTGCCGGTTCGAGGTCGGCAACCAGTTGCCGCACCGGGCCGAGCAGGCGTGGATCATGGGTGATGTTCTCGACCATCATCGCGACCACTTCCAGTCCCAGCGCCTGGTCCAAACCCTGCACTGAGCGGCGCAAGGTGTCGAGCGCGCCCAGCCGGTCAGACGTGTGGCTGCCATCACCCAAACGGCGTCCTTCCAGCCGGTGCACCGCCTGGTCGAGTTGCTGCATGTCGGCCAGTGCATCGAACGCCGCGGGCACGGTGGAGCGAAACCCGGTTGGGACCACCGGCTGGCTGGCCGCGAAGGCGGAATCCGAATCAGGGGTAACGCCGGGCAGGTGAAAGCGCTCCGCCAGCGCCTGCGTCCTGGACACTGGCGCCGCATGCAGGAGGTGGCGCAACCGCTCGAGTGTGACCACCACCTTTGACTGCGCGGCCCGCCCCGACGCAGAACCTGTCGCCGAATCGGCGCCCGGACCGCTCGCCACGGAAACGACCCCGCGTTCTCGCAAATCCGTGCACAGGGAATGGTAGTAGATGTCCAGTTCGTGACCGAGCGCCTTCGACATCATGCTGATCCATGCCAGGCGCATGGCCGGTGGTACCGGCAAGTGGCTGAGTGCCGCGGTCACTGTTTCCACGTAGACCGCGGGCCGTAACGGGTTGCGCTCCAGCCTGACCTCGGGTAGCCCTAAAAGGGTGCAAATCAGCCCGCTGAGTTCATCGAGCGCGCCATCGGCGGCATGCAAGACGGACTGCTTCACGCGCGCGGCATCGACGCTGCGCTGTAGTTGCTGGTCGTCCATACTGCCGACCTGGACAAATTGCAGCGCCCCGGCATCCGGCACGACGCGGTCTATCGAAGACTGTCGGGTGAAGGCAGTCAGCAATTCTTCGGTGAAACGTTGCGACAGAGTTGCCTCATGCTGGTTAAGCAACCTGCGCGAATCGGTCAAACGTTCGCGTTCGCGCCGGTCCCTGGCCTGGCTTTCGAGTTCACGCAACTCGCTGCGCACATGCGCCACGAGACGCAATATCAACGAACCGGATGCACCCACCGCCTCGTCGATCGTGGCCTTGTACAAGGCCATGAACGGCCGTTTGTCCTCGGGTTCGGTGACACGCATGGTTGAACCCGCCAATCCTACTTGAGCGCCTTGAAACGCATGCGTTTCGGTTTTGCGCCCTCTTCACCAAGCCGACGTTTCTTGTCGGCCTCGTACTCCTGGTAGTTGCCGTTGAAGAACGTCCACTGGCTGTCGCCCTCACAGGCCAGAATGTGGGTAGCGATGCGGTCCAGAAACCAGCGGTCATGGCTGATAACCATCAGCGAACCGGCAAACTCGAGCAGTGCGTCTTCGAGGGCGCGCAGGGTCTCCACGTCAAGGTCGTTCGAAGGCTCGTCGAGCATCAACACATTGCCCCCCGCGATCAGGGTCTTGGCCAGGTGCAAACGACCGCGTTCGCCACCGGACAACATGCCGACCCGTTTTTGCTGGTCTGCACCGTTGAAGTTAAAGCGTCCGCAATAGGCCCGACTGGCCATCTGGAACTTGCCCACATTGAGGATGTCGAGTCCACCCGAAACGTCTTCCCAGACCGTCTTCTCGTTGGACAGGTCATCGCGGCTCTGGTCGACGAAAGCCATCTTGACGGTAGCACCTACCTTCACTTCACCGCTGTCGGGCTTCTGCTGGCCCGAGATCATGCGAAACAAGGTCGATTTGCCCGCGCCGTTGGGCCCGATGATGCCGACAATTGCTCCGGCAGGCACCTTGAAACTCAGGTTGTCGATCAACAAGCGGTCGCCAAACGACTTGTTGACGTTGACAAACTCGATGACCTCATTTCCCAGGCGATCTGCGACCGGAATGAAAATCTCATTGGTCTCGTTGCGCTTCTGGTACTCAAAGTCAGACAGTTCCTCGAACCGGGCCAGACGCGCCTTACTCTTGGCCTGGCGCGCCTTGGGGTTCTGGCGCGACCATTCGAGCTCCTTCTTCAGGGCTTTGGCGCGCGATTCCTCGCCTTTTTGCTCCTGCACCAGGCGTTCCTGCTTCTGTTCCAGCCAGGAGCTGTAGTTTCCCTTATAGGGTATTCCGGAACCACGGTCTAGCTCCAGAATCCACTCAGCGGCGTTGTCAAGGAAATAGCGGTCGTGGGTGATGGCCACCACGGTGCCTGGGTAACGCTGCAGGAACTGCTCCAACCAGTCAACCGATTCGGCGTCCAGGTGATTGGTCGGCTCATCGAGCAACAACATGTCTGGTTTGGACAACAACAGCCTGCAAAGAGCCACGCGGCGCTTCTCGCCACCGGACAAAACCCCGATGACGGCGTCCCACGGCGGCAGCCGCAAGGCATCGGCGGCAATCTCGAGCTGATGCTCGGAGTCGGTACCGGCAGCGCCAATGATGGCCTCCATCTCGGCCTGTTCGGTTGCCAGCTTGTCGAAATCGGCATCCGGTTCACCGTAGGCCGCATAAATCTCGTCGAGCCGGGCCTTGGCGGTGAACACCGCGCCCATGCCCGCCTCGACGCTTTCGCGTACCGACTGCGTGGGGTCGAGCTGGGGTTCCTGCGGTAGGTATCCAATGTTCAGATTGGGCATCGGAGTGGCTTCGCCCTCGATCTCCTTGTCCAGACCGGCCATGATGCGCAGCAGTGTCGACTTGCCTGATCCGTTCGTGCCCAGCACCCCAATCTTGGCGCCAGGAAAGAAGCTCAACGAGATGTCCTTGAGGATATGGCGCTTGGGTGGCACGATCTTGCCAACCCGGTTCATCGTGAAAACGTATTGCGCCATGGTTTACAGCTTAGCCTTTGTCATTGTGGGAGGTTGCAGACGGGAGCCGCATTATCGGTTGTCGCCGCGGCCCCGGCGCAAGGCAGGGGCAGCGGCCGCGGGAAGGCTACTCCTTGTCCGCGGGCGCCGGGTCTTGCGGCGCGAGAATGCCGTGCGCAGTGTCCAGCACAAGATCGATTTTCGCCGGCGCGCTACCCAGGCGCATCCGCCCGTGGGACTGCAGGCGGTCCATGGTCCGGCGCGACATTGCATGTGCCAGCCCGGCGCCAGAAATGAACATGAAAAGGCTGCGGTTCGGGCTGACCCAGGTCATCTCGGCGCGAACCCACTCGCCTCCCAGGGCAAGGTCAACCCAGTCGCCCACTTGGAGTTCGCGCAGGTTGGTTGCGGTGTGGGCGGGGGCATCGGTGTTGCGCGGACGGGCCCGCCGTTCAACCGCCGGCGGGCCACGCGCGTCAACTAGCGTTTGCGACTCGAGTGGTGCTGAAGCACTATCCTGCTGCTCCCCCAACCGCGAATCCGCCGCAGCCCGGGCTCTCACCATCGCGCGCCGGTGGTCCTCCAGCACTTTGTCATGCAATTCACTCAGCGCATCCAGAAACAGCGTGATCGGCTCGCGCGGGTAACGGATCAACACCAGGCCCTCATTCAGGCGGGCCAACAAACGCGGCACCAGGCGCACCAGCCGGGTGTAGTCACGGCGGATGGTTGGCGGCTGCACGCTCCACACCAGGTCTTCCACAAGGGCGAGATAGGCGCGGGGGTCCGGCGCGTCGGTCGGGCTGCGCAATCTGGCCTCAGCGAGCACCTGCGACCAGGGACCGCGCAGAAAAGCAGCTACCAGTTCGGGCACTCCAGCTGTCTTGAATCGCTCCATCAGTGCCTGCGAGAAGCGCTGCGCCAGCACCAGGCGTTTCTCGGAGTGTTCGCGGTCAATGCGCTCTTGCTCGCGCTGCTTGCGCCGACCCTCTGCAAGATCAAACCAGTTGCGCTCCAGCGTGTTTAGCGCCTGCGCGCAGGCGGCAGCGTCACCCGCGCTGCGCAGCAGACTACCGACGGCATTGGCAACACAGGCGGTAAAGCCGTAGACACCCTCCTCGTCGTGCTGGTCATAGCCAAGGCTGCGCTGAACCACCCGATCCAGCAACTGGCGCGCCGGATGGTCCCGGTCAATAAAAAAGCGTGGGTCCGCCTTCGCCAGCCGCACCAGCAACGGCTCCAGTGCCCGCAACTGCACACGCACCGGCCCCATTACGCGCTCGTCCTGAACCACATGGTCGAGCATCATGCGCACCACTTCTTCGGCCAGTTGCCGACCAAGCTGGCGGTTGTTCTCCTGGCTGCGCACCAGGTCGCCACTGCCCTCGGCGGCGACAAAGCTCACTCTCGCCTGCGCCCTGCCATGCGGCGAGCGCTCGGCAAGGCGTCGAATCATGGGCTCCACCAGCTTCAAGTCCTGCAATGCCACCAGCGAAGCCGGAACCGTGTGGGTGAAATCCTGCAGCCCCGCACCACCGCCCGCTAAAGGGGCTTCCGAACCGAGTAAACGGCGCAGCTTGTCGAGTGTCTCCATGGTCCTTTGCAGCTCGGTCTTGGCAGGTTTGACGGCCCCGCCCTCGTTGCGTGCGCGCAGGTCCACCGGCTGCACGGGTTCCACACCGTGCGAGCGCAACCACTCACAGGTTTCGCGGTATAGCTGGCGCAAACCAATGCCCAAGGCTGTGGCGGCTGGCCGCACCAGCGTGGTGCGAACGGTTTCGTCCGAGACCCACAAGCCCAGTGTTTGCATCAGCGCACGTTCGAATGCCTCGGGCTTCATCGGGTTGAGCGTGGCGTGCACGGAAGTCCAACCCAACAGGGAGCTCACCAGAGCGTTAAACAGCGGAATGATGTCATCGACCGCCCGTAGAACTTCCTGGTGGGCCAGGGCCTGCTCGATCTGGGCCTCCAACACCCTCATATCAAACACATGGATGTCTTCGATGCGCCCCAGTGGGCTCAGCAAGAAGTCTTGGGAGCCGCTCTGGTAGACCACGCGGCGCAGTTCAGCACAAAACGTGGCGCGCACCGCAGTCGACTCTTCGACGAGGCGCAACACCGCCGCCTCGATGTCCGGGTCCACGCTCTCACGCGCCGATGCGACCGCCTTCGTTACCGGCTCCGTGAGCGCATCCATGACGTCTGCGGCCAGCATGTCACTTTGCTCGAGCAGCAGTTCGATGCAGTCGGACAACAACGGACGCACCGCATTGGCGTTACTGGCAACGCCGATTCGCCGTAACGGGTACTTGCCCATGCCAGTCAGGTTTGAAAGACCATGATCGATTCTCCCGCATCTTCAAGGATTAGCACAGCCCCTGGCCTGTACCCGCAGCGGCAACATTGAAGCCGGTTACAGACAAAATGCCGGGTCCCGCGTTTAGCATGCGACAATAACGCGTGTTGCGGGCCTCCAGCTGCCTGCAATCCCAGCATCTGCTGGGGACCGCCCGCCTCGCGCGCAAGTCCCACTTTAACTCTGTCTGCCTGCAACTGGCCCGGTGTCCAACCCCGGGGATGGCGCGACATGCCAAGCGTCCAGCACGGGCGCAATACTATGAACTTTGAAGATCTTAATCTGGCCCCGGCCATCGTCAAGGCCGTGCGCGAGCAGGGCTACGAATCTCCCACTGCCATCCAGGCACAGGCCATTCCAGTCGTTCTCGGCGGGCACGATTTGCTGGGTGGCGCCCAGACCGGCACCGGAAAAACTGCCGCATTCGTCTTGCCGATGCTGCACAAGCTCAGCATGAGCCGCAGCGCACAGAACAAGTTCGGCGGCACCGGCATCCGGGCCCTGGTGCTGACCCCCACGCGGGAACTGGCGGCACAGGTCGAGGAGTCGGTACAAACCTACGGGAAATTCCTGCAACTGTCGTCCACCGTGATTTTTGGCGGCGTCGGCATGAGCCCGCAGATCAGCCGGGTACGCAAGGGCGTCGACATCCTGGTCGCCACTCCGGGGCGCCTGCTGGACCTGATGGGCCAGGGCGTACTCGACCTCGGGCAGGTACAGATGCTGGTGCTCGACGAAGCCGACCGCATGCTCGACATGGGCTTCATCCACGATGTCAAGAAGGTGCTGGCCGCCGTACCGCGCGAAAAACAGAGCCTTTTGTTCTCGGCCACCTTCAGCGACGAAATCCGGGACCTCGCAGCAACCCTGCTCAGGAATCCGCAAAGTGTGCAGGTCACACCGCGCAACACCACTGTGCAACGCATCACGCAAACCATGCACCCGGTGGGTCGCGGCAAAAAGAAGGCCTTGCTGGCGCACATCATCACGCAGCACAACTGGAGCCAGGTGCTGGTGTTCACGCGTACCAAATTTGGCGCCAACAACGTTGCCGAGTTCCTCACCAAGAACGGCATCCATGCCATGGCCTTGCACGGCAACAAGAGCCAGGCGGCCCGCACGCAGGCCCTGGCTGGCTTCAAGAGTGGCGAAATCCGCGCCCTGGTGGCAACCGACATCGCCGCCCGCGGCATCGACATCGACGATCTGCCGCATGTGGTGAACTACGAAATTCCGAATGTGAGCGAAGACTATGTGCACCGCATTGGCCGCACCGGGCGCGCTGGCGCGGATGGAGCGGCTGTCAGCCTGGTCTGCCTGGACGAAGAAGGCTTCATGCAGGACATCGAGCGTTACACCAAGCAAACCATCGAAGTGCAGTTGGTGGAAGGATTCGGCCCGGAACCGGATGAACGCGCCGAGCCGATTGCCATGGGTCGGCAAACCATCTGGGGTGGTGCTGGCAAAGCGCCGAGCCGCGACGTCATGATGGCGGCCGGCAAGGCGGCGCGAACGGAAATGCTGCAACGGGTGCGCGACAACCGGGGCAGCAACGGCGGCGCTGGCCGCGCTGCCGGTGGTGGTGGCCGTGGCGGACCGGCGCGCTCCGACGGGCGTGGTAACGGTTATGGCGGCGGCGGTGCGAATGTTGGCAATGGCGCAGGACAACGCAGCCGCGGGCCAGGCCAGGGTGGCGGCAACTCGCAACCGCGCGTGGCTGCTGGCCAGGGGCAGCCCGACCCATTGCGTGGCGGCGGTAATGTGGCCCCGCGCACCGGGGCACCGCGCGAACCGGACCCGATGCGTACCAGTGTCGATATGATGGCCGAACGTGGGGCGCGCCGTGGCGGGGGAGGCGGCGGGTATGGCGGGGGCAACCGTGGCGGAGGTGGATATGGCGGAGGCGGCGGAGGTGGCGGTCGATCGGGTGGCGGAACGGGTGGTTATGGTGGCGGGGGCAACGGGTCTCGTGGGCCGGGAGGTTCTCGCGGCTCTTTTGGCAGATAAAAGCTGCACTGCAGTCCACAGCATCGGGCGCAAGGCGCCAGGGCTGCAACATCCCAAGTTGACGGCGCATGTGGTCAGTTTCGCCCGGTTGCCGCGGCTGCCGCGGATCGACGAAGCCTACATCTCCCTGGGCACCACCATCAAGGTGGCCGGCAGCCAGCAGGCCTTTCGTGAGGTCGATTTCGACGCGGTCGTGGCGGTGGCGAGAGCGGCGCGCGCGGCTGGCGCCACCCGACTGGGTCTTGTCAGCGCGATGGGTGCAGACCCCGCATCCAGTGTCTTCTACAACCGGGTCAAGGGAGAAGCAGAGGCAGCGCTGCAAACGCTGGGATTGCGTAGCCTTGTCATTGCCCGTCCGTCCATGCTGGCCGGAGACCGCGCCTCGCTCGGCCAGGAAGAACGCCTGGGTGAACGCCTGGGTCTGCTGCTAATGTCGGCGTTCAAGCCGGTGATCCCAAGGAATTACCGCGCCATTGCGGCTCGTGATGTTGCGCAAGCGCTGATCACAGCGGTTATGCAGGGAACGCCTGGCTGCCAAGTGCTGCTGTCGGGCGCCATGCAGCGGACTTGACACGGCATCACGCTATGCCCGCACGAACAGGGTGACTAGCGGATCCGGCCCGACCTGACGGCTCCAGTGTCCGTGCACCTGCGGGTCAAAGGTGGCGCCCTGCGGCACCTGGTCAGCCGAGTAAAAGTGTGCGCCAGGCCCAAATACCCGCGACTCCCCTCCTTGCAGTCCGATCTCCATCTGGCCCTGCAGAATGAACACCCACTGTGTTGTGACGGTGCAATGGAACTGACTGCGAAAACCGACCGGGCTGTGGCGCAGCTGGTATCCGGCCGATGGCTGCAGGGCCGACAACCGTGACTGCGGCGTTCCCTCTGGCAAGGCTAACACCTCATCGCGAAACCGGGCACGACCGTCGTGATCTGTGAACAACACCGTCTTCACGAATTCAGTCATGCAGTTCTCCTGTTGAAAACACCGGTGGCGCTGAACGGGTGCAGCCGACGTCAGACCCGACCCGACGCCAGCACCTGCTCCACGATCCGCGCTGGAGCCAGTTCGACGTTGTAGTCCAGCATATTCTCGTCTGCCCCGGGCGGCTCCAGCGCCTCCAGCTGGCTGTCGAGCAAGGACGCTGGCATGTAGTGACCCATGCGCTGCGCCATGCGCTCCTGCAGCAGTGCGCGCGCACCGTGCAGATACACCAGCAGCAACCCGGGCGCGCCACTGCGCAATGTGTCGCGGTAGCGGCGCTTGAGTGCCGAGCAGGCCAGTACGGTACCACGCCGTTCCCGCACTGCAGTGGCCAATGTGGCGCACAGCAGTTCCAGCCAGTCCTGCCGGTCGGCGTCGGTGAGCGCGAACCCGCTGGCCATGCGGGCAATGTTGTGTGGTGAATGCCAGTCGTCCCCGTCCACCATGGCCAGCTGCAAAGCCTGCGCCAACTGAATTGCCACTGTGCTCTTTCCACAACCACTGGCACCCATCACAACGACCACGACAGGCGAACGTTGCTGCACGACGTCTGCCGCCGACGGCGGAGCCGCGATTGCCACGGCTCAGGCCACTGGCTGGCGGTAACGTGCCAAGGCATCCACCGTGGGTGTAGTACCCGCACCGGGGAGTTGCGGCAAACGAAAGTACCCGTCCACGACAAGGGCGGGATCGGTGAAGCAGTGCTGGATCCAGGGTATGTACTCGAGCACCGCACAGGCCGCATGGGCGTACGACAGGTGAACATGGACCTGGCTCATGTCGCCGGCATGCGGCGCCACTGGCAGACGAAACGCATTGGCCATGTCGCACACGCGAAGCACCTCGGTCAGACCGGCCATGCGGGTGACGTCGGGCTGCACCCAGTGGATCGCCTGCTGCGCAAAAAACTCGGCAAACGCATCGGTGGTGTACAGCTGCTCACCCAGGGCGACCGGAATGCTGCTGCTGCGTGCGAGTTGCGCATGGCCTTTGACGTCGTCGTACCACAGGGGCTCTTCAAACCATAAGATGTCCAGGCCCTGCGCCCCCGCACAAAAGCGCTGGCAAGTTGCCAAGTCCCATTTGCCATTGCCATCGATCGCCAGCGTAATGTCAGGACCGATGGCGTGTCGCACCGCGGTCAGACGGCGCAGGTCGCGCTCAACGGTCGAACCGACCTTGACCTTGATGCCAGTGAAGCCCTGCTGAACAGCGGACTTGGCGCCGGCCACCAGCGCGTCGTCGGCAATGCTGAGCCAGCCAATGTCGGTGTTATAGGCACGTACCTTCTCGCGTACCTGGCCGCCCAGCAGTTTCCAGAGCGGTTGTCCGGCGTCCTTGGCTTTCAGGTCCCATAAGGCCACGTCCACAGCGGCATGGGCCAACGTGCTGATGCCAGCCCGGCCAATCCACTGCAGCGCCGGGTTGCGCGCTATGGTCTGCCAAAGGCGGGTAATGTCCCTCGCGTCCTGCCCCAGCAGCAGCGGCGCCAGGCAGGTATCAATGCAGCGCGTGATGAGCTGGTCACCCGGCAGATAGGCGTGGGTTCCGGTAAAGCCGTACCCGGTCAACCCTCCTTCGACCTGTATCGCAGCCCCAACGACGCCCCAGTGCGAAATGTTGTGGGTACTGTCGGCAATACCGCCACCAGTGACGGGGACGTGCAGGATGAAGGATTCGACCGAGGTTATTTTCATGATTCGCGGATGGATATTGTGATTTCCTGCACACGATTGCCATTTCGGCAAAGGCGCGTGGGCACTGTGCGCAGCGCTTCACTGGTGCGGTCGGTGCTGCGCCCGACTACCCTGCGATGCGCGGACTTGCGGCCCGTCGCGCAACTCACTGCGTGCGCTGCGCGCACTGCGTTCAAACAAGCGCGACGAAAATGTTTACGAATCGCGCTGCGCGCGAGGCCGCAAGCCCTGTGCTTCTCGGCGCTCCAGAGGCGCACTGCGCCCAGCGCCCACGCGCCTTTGCAGGGAAGCTCTTGGTACTCGGGGACGTAGCAAACACCAGCTACGCCGCCTCGCGGAAAGCGGTGCCTGGCGGGGGCGATCTCTGGGGCGGCGAGAAGCGCAGATTCGCGGTCGGCGCGCTCAGCG
>JAJAZK010000155.1 GCA_026785765.1 Rhodoferax sp.
ACGTGTGCAGCGCGGTCGAGTACTTCCGCAAGCTCGGCGGCAACGTCGGCGTGGCCGGCATGGTGATCAACCGCGATGATGGCACCGGCGAAGCGGCCGCTTTCGCCACCCATGTCGGCATCCCGGTGCTGTCCACCATTCCTGCCAACGAAGACATTCGCCGCAAGAGCGCCAGTTATGAAATCATTGGCCGGCCCGATTCAGTATGGGGTCCAATGTTCGCCGAGTTGGCAGAAAACGTGGGCACCTCATTGCCCATGCGCCCCAAGCCCATGACGCAAGACGGGTTGTTGGGGCTGTTCTCGGCCTCAGCGGTCGGCCGCAATGTGGTTCTCGAGCCGGCGACACAGTTCGACATGTGTGGCAAAAAAGAACTGGTCAAAGAAACCCTTGAAGTGGTTTACGACGAAGTCTGAAGAGCACTGCCCCATGAACCAAGTCATTCCCATTATTCCCATGCCGGACCAGCCGATACAAACGGCTCTGGAAGGTGACGGCATGGGCTGCCACTCCGGTGGCGAGGCCATGCTGGCGGCCGCAAAGTCGGCTGGCAAGTCTGAAATTTTGCAGCAATACGCGCAGGACTATCCGCGTGATGCCAAGGCCGGCCCGCACGACCAGCCGCAAAGCATGTGCCCGGCCTTTGGCTCGCTGCGCGTGGGTCTGCGTATGCGCCGCACCGCAACGATTTTGTCGGGTTCGGCGTGCTGCGTGTACGGCTTGACGTTCACCTCGCACTTTTACGGTGCACGGCGCAGTGTGGGTTATGTGCCCTTCAATTCTGAATCGCTGGTGACCGGCAAACTGTTTGAAGATATCCGTGAGTCGGTTTACCAGCAAGCAGATCCGGCGTTGTACGACGCAATCATCATCATCAACTTGTGCGTGCCCACGGCCAGCGGTGTGCCACTGCAGATTCTTCCCAAAGAAATCAATGGTGTTCGCATCATCGGTATCGACGTGCCCGGCTTTGGCGTGCCTACCCACGCTGAGGCCAAAGACGTATTGGCCGGTGCCATGCTGCGCTATGCGCGCGGCGAAGCCGGCGCGGGACCGGTTCAAAGCCCTCGCGCTGGCAAATCCGACAAGCCCACGATCACGATTCTGGGTGAAGTGTTCCCGGCAGATCCGGTCATCATCGGCATGATGCTGGAGCCGATGGGTCTGGCCGCTGGCCCTGTGGTGCCGACCCGGGAATGGCGCGAACTGTATGCCGCGCTGGACTGTGCGGCGGTGGCCGCCATTCACCCTTTCTACACTGCCAGTGTGCGGGAGTTCGAGGCCGCAGGGCGTGCAATGGTCGGCTCAGCTCCCGTTGGCTACGAGGGCACTGAAGCCTGGTTGCAAGCCATTGGGATCGCGACCAACGTGGCACAAGACAAGATCGATGCGGCTAAAAACAAGTTTTTGCCTGCCATTCGCGGCGCCCTCGGTCGCATGCCGATCAAGGGCCGCATTACGCTGAGCGGCTACGAGGGCTCTGAACTGCTGGTCGGCCGCCTTCTGGTTGAAAGTGGCGCCGACCTGCGTTACGTTGGAAGTGCCTGTCCCCGCACACCCTGGAACGAGGCCGATGTTCAATGGCTGCAAAGCAAGGGCGTGATGGTCCAGTTTCGTGCCTCGTTGGAGCAGGACCTTGCCGCGATGCATGAGTTCAAGCCCGACCTGGCGATTGGCACCACGCCAATCGTACAGGCTGCCAAAGAGCTCACTATTCCAGCGCTTTATTTCACCAACCTCATTTCCGCCCGCCCCCTGATGGGACCCGGTGGCGCCGGTTCGCTGGCGACCGTTATCAACAATGCAATCGGTAACAAGCACCGCTTTGACGAAATGAAAGAGTTTTTTGGCTCGGTGGGTCAGGGACATTCGGCCGGTGTGTGGGAGAGTGCCAACGGCGTCCCCAAAGACCGCCCCGAGTTCAAGGCCGAGCAGCGCCGCCAGGCTGTCCGGCTGGCGAAAAAGCGCAAAGCCGAGGAGATGGTTTAAATGCTGGTTTTAGACCACGATCGCGCCGGAGGTTACTGGGGGGCGGTGTATGTATTCACCGCCATCAAGGGCCTGCAGGTAGTGATCGATGGTCCCGTAGGTTGCGAGAATCTGCCAGTGACTTCCGTGCTGCATTACACCGATGCCTTGCCCCCGCATGAGCTGCCGATTGTGGTCACTGGTCTGGCCGAGGAGCAGTTGGGTCGAGAGGGTACGGAAGGTTCCATGCGCCGGGCGCATGCCGCGCTGGACCCGGACCTGCCGTCTGTGGTGGTGACCGGTTCAATCGCCGAGATGATTGGTGGTGGCGTGACACCGGCGGGCACCAACATCATGCGCTTCCTGCCCCGAACGATTGACGAAGACCAATGGCAGTGCGCCAACCGTGCCATGTTCTGGCTGTGGTCGGAATATGGGCTCAAGCATGTGCCGGC
Organism: Rhodoferax sp.; assembly: GCA_026785765.1. Lineage (GTDB taxonomy): Bacteria > Pseudomonadota > Gammaproteobacteria > Burkholderiales > Burkholderiaceae_C > CAISIP01. The sequence continues at coordinate 2,424 of JAJAZK010000155.1, forward strand.
ACGCAAGCCGTTTGCCGAGCGGCCAGCCGGTGAAAAGCCCCGCGTCAACATCATCGGCCCCTGTTACGGCACGTTCAATTCACCCAGTGACCTGGCTGAAATTCGCCGCCTCGTGCAAGGAATAGGCGCTGAAATCAACATGGTGTTTCCCTTGGGCAGTCACCTGGCCGATGTGTCGCGCCTGGTGGAAGCGGATGTCAACGTCTGCATGTACCGCGAGTTCGGGCGCATGCTGTGCGAGGCGCTGGAGCGCCCCTACCTTCAGGCACCCATCGGCCTGCACAGTACCACCAAGTTTTTGCGCAAGCTCGGCGAATTGCTGGGACTCGATCCCGAGCCGTTTATTGAGCGCGAGAAGCACACCACCATCAAGCCCATCTGGGACCTTTGGCGCTCCGTAACCCAGGACTTCTTTGGCACCGCCAGCTTCGCAGTGGTGGCTAACGAAACCTATACCCGCGGCATCCGCCACTTCCTGGAAGATGAAATGGGCCTGCCCTGCAACTTTGCGGTGGCTCGCTGTCCGGGTGAAAAAACCGACAACGCCGAAGTGCGCCGGTTGGTCACATCGAAAACGCCGCTGGTCATGTACGGCAGTTACAACGAGCGCATCTACCTTGCTGAATGCGGAGGTGGCCAGATGATGAAGGCGACCTTTATCCCGGCGTCGTTCCCACTCCCTATCATCCGGCGCCACACCGGCACGCCGTTCATGGGATATGCAGGCGCCACATACATCATTCAGGAGTTTTGCAACGCGCTGTTTGATGCACTGTTCCACATCCTGCCACTGGGCACGGACCTGGACAAGATTGACGCTACGCCCAGCCGGGTCGCCTCGGAAAAACCCCTGCCTTGGGAGCCAGAAGCGCATGCGCTGCTGGAAGAAATGATAGCGGCCGAACCAGTTCTGGTGAGGATTTCTGCCGCCAAACAGATACGTGACCGCGCCGAGCGTGATGCACGAGAGAACGGCCGCCCCCAGGTGGAAGCGGGCCGATTCTCAGAGTTGTTCAAATTATCCAAAACAGGAGTCGGCGCATGACCAGCGTCTCATCTGTCGCAGGTAACTGGAGCAAGCGCCCGTTCCGCGGGCGCCTAGTCTGCAATGGCATTAACCATGCCGTGGCAGTTCGTTCCGTACTCTTACAAGGTACGGTGGTAGCCGAAAGGCTTTTCAACAGAGGTATCAAATATGGCTCAAACCGCTAACCCGTCGGGTCTGACGGACGAAGAGTGCCAGGAATTCCACGGCTACTACATCAAGGGTTACCTGTTGTGGGCTGTGGGCGCGTTCCTTGCGCACAGCCTGGTGTGGATCTGGCGTCCCTGGTTCTAACTTCCCACGGAGATAGCTATGGCTCAGCTGCATTTTCAACAGCGTCCAATAACAGTCGAAAGTCCTATGCAAGGATTCAGGGTGATTTTTGTGGCGCTTTTCTGTGTCTTTTTGTTTCTGGCAATGGTGGGGCAAATGTTCTTTGTGAACTGGCGTGCATGGTTGCCGGGTGCAGAGGGTACGCAGTCAGTGTTTGAAAGTGTGCGTTCTGCTGCTTACACCGTGATTTCGCAAATCGGTTAACTGAAAGGAAATTTATATGTGGCGTTATTGGCGAATTGTTGATCCCCGCAAGGCGATCATTGGCACCGGTTTATTGATCGCTTTTGTTTCGACGAGCATTCACCTCATTCAAATCAGTGGTGATCGTTACAACATCAACACGTGGCATCCGGACACGGTTAAGGCCGCAAAAGCTGCACAAAATGCAGCGCTGCCTCCAGCGAAGTAACGGCTGCGCAGGCTGCCGCAGTGGTGAGCGAAGTTGGGCCGAGCCGGTCCACTTCGCGCACCCTCACGAATAATTGTTGATTGAGTCCGGGCTGCGCAGGTTTGCGCGTGCCGGTCCGAGGAGCCCCTATGGCAATGCTGAGCTTTGAGAGAAAGTACCGCGTCCGCGGTGGCACCCTGATAGGGGGCGACCTGTTCGACTTCTGGGTCGGCCCGTTCTATGTCGGCTTCTTTGGAGTCTCCACCCTGTTTTTCACTTTGGTGGGAACCACAATGATTCTATGGGGCGCGGCGGCGGGCCCAACATGGAACCTGTGGCAGATCAGCATCGCGCCCCCCGCCCTGTCCTACGGACTGCGCATGGCGCCGATGATGGAGGGAGGGTTGTGGCAAATCATCACCGTCTGTGCGCTGGGGTCGTTTGTTTCCTGGCTGCTGCGTGAGGTGGAGATTTTCCGAAAGCTCGGCATGGGCATCCACGTCCCGGTAGCTTTTGGATTTGCGATCTTTGCATACTTCACGTTGCAAGTCATCCGTCCGGTGTTGATGGGTGCCTGGGGCCATGCGTTCCCCTACGGAATCTACAGCCATCTGGACTGGGTTAGCAACACGGCCTACCAGTACCTGCACTTTCACTACAACCCGGCGCACATGGTTGCGGTCACCCTGTTCTTTACTACGGTGCTCGCGCTGTCCTTGCACGGTGGCCTGGTTTTGTCGGCTACGAATCCTAAAAAGGGCGAAGTGGTCAAGACGCCGGAACACGAAGACACCTTCTTCCGCGACACCATCGGCTACTCTGTTGGAACGCTGGGCATTCACCGTTTGGGTTTGTTCCTGGCGCTAGCGGCGGTCTGGTTCTCCGCGCTGTGCATCGTCATCAGTGGTCCTATGTGGACACGCGGTTGGCCCGAATGGTGGAGCTGGTGGCTGAACATGCCGATCTGGGGCCATCGAGTCTAGGAGAACACCATGGCTGAATATCAAAATCTTTTTACCACCGTGCAGCCCACCGGGCCTGCGTCCATGGGCATTTCCCTGCCCAGGGGCGACTCGCAGCGGGTCGGAACGCCTTTTTTCCTGCACATCCTGGGACGTTTGGGAAATGCGCAGATCGGACCGATTTACCTCGGCTGGTTGGGCGTGGCCTCGTTACTGTGCGGAACACTGGCTTTCAACATTATTGGCTTCAACATGCTGGCGGCGGTGGACTGGAATCCGCTGCAACTGATCCGTCAGCTGTTCTGGCTCGCGTTGGAGCCACCTGCGCCTGGCTACGGGTTGCAGATTCCTCCTCTCAACCAGGGTGGCTGGTGGCTGGTGGCCGGCTTCATGCTTACCACCTCGCTGATCCTGTGGTGGACTCGCATGTATCGCCGCGCGCGCCAGCTTGGCCTGGGGACCCATGTGGCCTGGGCGTTTGCAGCAGCCATCTGGCTCTATCTGGTGTGCGGATTCTTTCGCCCGATCATGATGGGCAGCTGGTCGGAAGCGGTGCCGTTTGGTATCTTCCCGCACCTGGACTGGACGGCTGCGGTGTCGCTTCGTCACGGCAATCTCTTCTACAACCCGTTCCATGCGCTGTCGATCGTGTTTCTCTACGGTTCGGTGCTTTTGTTCGCCATGCATGGTGCGACCATCCTGGCCGTGAGTCGATTTGGTGGCGAACGCGAGATCGAGCAAATCGTCGACCGCGGCACGGCCTCTGAGCGCGCGGCACTGTTCTGGCGCTGGACCATGGGCTTCAACGCCACAATGGAATCCATTCACCGCTGGGCCTGGTGGTTCGCCGTGTTGTGCCCGCTGGTAGGTGGTATCGGCATCCTCTTGACCGGCCCCGTGGTTGACAACTGGTACCTCTGGTCGGTCAAGCACCATGTGGTTCCGGCCTACACCACCTCGTGGCAGCCATTGATCGACCCGGCGCTGTTGCCACAGGTGACTCCGAAGCAGATCCCCTACCCCGGGCCTTAAGACTTAGAATCCAACAGCAAACTTTAAGAGCGCAACCCGCGCGCCCTTGCATTCTTTCGGGAATCAGGGGCGTGTGCGTTTTTGATGACCCATGACACCCACTCTCACGCTAGTTCCACCTCGGGGGGCGCCGCGGTAGCGGTGTTTCTCCTGGCAGATATTGCGCCACGATTTCGGTGGTGGGGCTATGCGAGGTTCGTGGTGCAGCGCTTTCAGATGCGCAGCATTCCCGGCCTGGTGTTCTTCAAGGTCATGGGAAGCGGTTTTGATGGCGGCTTCAGTTTGAAACCCAGCGCTTCCCGCCAAGCCCTGTTTTGCGTCTTTCAGGACGAGGCTTGCGCAGACCAATTTTTGGCATCGGACACGGCGAATCGTTATTCCAGTCGCTCCCTGGAATTTTGTACCGCAAAGATGCGGGCCTACTCGTGCAAGGGCACATGGTCGGGCCAACAAATAGACGTCACCGCTACCGAGCCCGACTTCGGGCCGATCGCGACCCTGACCCGCGCTTCGATTCGCCCCTCTCGCGCCTGGGCGTTCTGGCGCATGCAGCCGGCCAGCGAGGTATCGCTGAATAACGCCGCTGACTGCCTGCTCGCGACAGGGGTGGGAGAGGCGCCGCTTTTGCGGCAAGCCACCTTCAGTCTATGGGGCAGTGTGCAGGCCATGGACCGGTACGCGCGCTCGGGCGCGCATCTCGCTGCCATCCGCGCAGCCTATGAGGGGCAGTTTTTTTCCGAGTCAATGTTCGTGCGCTTCGTGCCGCTGGCCTTGAGCGGCCAATGGCGGGGACGCCACTATGGCTGAGCCCGCAGCGCTTCGCACACACCATGTGGTGGTGGTGGGTGCTGGCGTCGGTGGTCTGGTGAGCGCATTGCTGCTGGCGCACCGGGGGGTGCGCGTGACCCTCGTGGAAACAGCCGATGCGCCTGGCGGCAAAATGCGCCAATTGGTGGTGGGCGGTTCGCCGATCGACTCCGGGCCCACCGTATTTACCATGCGCTGGGTGTTTGAGCAGATCCTTCATAGCGTAGGCCAATCGCTGGATGCAGTGCTGAACTTGCAGCCCCTGTCCGTCCTGGCACGCCACGCGTGGCGCGGCCATGATCAGCGGCTGGACCTGTACGCCGACGTGCAGCGCTCTGCGGATGCCATTGCGGCCTTCAGCTCTCCGTCAGAAGGCCGGCGTTTTTTGGCGTTTTGCCAGCAGGCGCGCACGGTGTACCAATGCCTGGAAGGCCCTTACATCCGCTCGTCGCGCCCGAGCCTTACCGGGATGGCGGGTGATCTTGGCCTGGGCGGCCTCAGGACCCTCGCGGGTCTTGGGCCATTGGCGTCCCTATGGCAAGCCCTTGGCAAACACTTTCACGATCCCCGCCTCAGGCAACTTTTTGGCCGCTACGCTACCTACTGTGGCGCTTCTCCCTGGTTGGCGCCGGCCACCTTGATGCTGGTGGCGCATGTGGAGCTTGATGGCGTGTGGTCCGTGCAGGGCGGTATGCACCAGTTGGCACGTGTGCTGGCCGATCTGGCGCAACAACAAGGCGCCTTGCTGCGCATGGGCACTCACTGTGAACGGATACTGGTGCGCGATGGACGGGCCTGTAGCGTAGAACTGGTCAGCGGCGAGCTCATTGATAAATAATCATACGTCTTCAATGGAGAAGCAAGTGCGTTGGGCCTGGTCTTGTTGGGAGAGGCGGCCATAGCCGCCGCTCACGTTACCCGTCGCGCTGCGAGATCGCTGTCGGCGGTCACCTGGTCGGTCAAAGCCCGCACCGCCGGTTTTCCGCTGATTCGACATAACGTATTTTTTGATGCCGATTACCGCAGCGAATTTACCGATATCTTCAGCCGCCGGCGCCTACCTGAGCGCGGGACCGTCTATGTGTGCGCCCAAGACCGCCAGGACGATGCCCAACACCCGGGGCAGGCGGAGCGCCTTTTGTGCCTGGTAAATGCCCCCCCCGACGGTGACCTACGACCTTGCGATGCCACGGAGATAGAAACATGCCAGCAGCAAAGCCTGGAGCTGATGCGCCATTGCGGGTTGGAGATCGACCCCTCGTCCGCCCAGTGGGTGACGACGACACCGAACGACTTCAACCGCCTGTTCCCGGGCACGGGTGGGGCGTTGTACGGCAGAGCGTCCCACGGCTGGATGACCCCGTTTCAGCGGCAGGGCTCCAGCAGCAAGCTTCCGGGGCTCTACCTGGCGGGTGGCAGCGTCCATCCGGGGCCAGGGGTGCCGATGGCGGCGCTTTCGGGGCAACTGGCGGCCGAGACCGTGATGGCGCACCTTGTTTCGACCAAAAAGTTGCGCCGGGTGCGTATCTCTGGTGGTATGTCGACGCCATCAGCGATGACGGTCGGTACGCCCTGAGCATTATTGCTTTTGTGGGCAGTGTTTTTTCTCCCTACTACGCTTCGGCATTTGCCCGCCGGGGACAGAGCGTCGACCCGGAAAACCACTGCGCCATCAACGTGGCGCTGTATGGCGCTGCCGGCAAGCGCTGGGCTATGACCGAACGCACCCGCACCGCTGTGGAGCGGGATCGGCGCCACTTTACGGTGGGTCCGAGCAACCTGCACTGGCACCAGGACTACCTCAGCATTCATCTGGATGAGGTCTGCGCGCCCTTTCCTTTTCGCATCCGCGGCAAGATCCGGGTCTTTCCGAAAGCGCTGTGTTCCTATGTCGCGGCGCTTGACGACGCCGGACACCACCGGTGGGGGCCAATTGCGCCTTGCGCCCGCGTGGAGGTGGACCTTGAGCGACCTCAAGCCCACTGGAAGGGCCAGGCCTACCTCGATAGCAATGAAGGGGACGAGCCGGTCACACGCCCGTTTCGCGCCTGGGACTGGTCACGTGCCAGTCTGGCTGACGGCAGCACGGCGGTCATGTACGACGTGCGCCAGACCAATGGCAGTGAGCGGGTAATCGCCCAACGCTTTACCCCGCAGGGCACGGTGCATGCTTTCGAGGCGCCGCCGCGACGTGAGGCCCTGCCATCTACTTTGTGGCGTATCAACCGGTCCATTCGATCGGATGTCGGCTCCACTACGCGCGTGCTGGAAACCCTGGAGGACGCACCGTTTTATGCCCGCAGCCTGTTGCAGACACAACTGCTGGGCGAATCCGTCACTGCCGTGCACGAAACGTTGCAACCCCAGAGACTCACCGCTCTGCCGATGCGTTGGATGCTGCCCTGGCGCATGCCGCGCCGGTTCTGGTGAAGGAAGCCCCATGGTTGCCGACGACACCGTCAAAATTGTGCATGTGCTCTCGGCCTGTCTGTTTCTGGGCAACGTGGTGGTCAGCGGCACCTGGGCCGCCCTGGCGGAGAAAACCGGCAAGTATGAGGTGATTGCCTTCAGCAACCGCATGGTGCTGATTACCGATCTGTTATTCACCTTGACCGGGGCCTTGTTGGTGGTCTACACCGGCTCGCTCATGGCCGAACGATACGGCGGGGCCGGCTCGCAGAGCTGGATCGCCTGGTCCTATGGCCTGTTTGCGCTTTCCGGGCTGATCTGGGCGCTGGTGCTGGTGCCAATCCAGTTGCGCCAGCGGGTGCTGCTCAAGCGAGACAAGGCCATCACGACCGAATACCTGAAACTGTCGCGGATCTGGCAGGTTAGCGGCGCCATCGCCACCGTGATCCCCTTGCCGATTTTCTATTTGATGATCACCAAGATCAAGTAGATGCTCTATGTTGCATAGCTGCCTGGGAAGATATCGTCCAGCATGAACGGCTTGATTGTCCTCATTACTGGAGGCGGTTCAGGTATTGGTGCTGCCACCGCAAAGGTCTTGCAACAGCACGGAGCCATTCCGGTCCTGGTCGATTGCGACGCCGCACCGTTGGCTCAAGTGGCAGCCGCGCTGGATGGCGAAATACTCACCATTGCCGCAGACGTGACGTCCCTGGCGCAGTGCGAGCATGCGGTGGCCCAGACCCTGGCGCGGTTTGGACGTATCGACATCGTTTGGGCAAATGCCGGTATTGCCGCGTTCGGCCCGCTGGCGTACACCGACCCTGCGGCCTGGAAGCGGTGCATTGAGGTCAATGTATGTGGCGTGTTCAATACCGTGCGTGCTGCGCTGCCTGCTATCCAGCAATCCCGAGGCTATGTGGCCGTAAGCGCGTCGCTGGCATCGTTTGCCCACCCGCCCGCGGTGTCCGCCTATGCGGCGTCCAAAGCTGCGGTAGAGGCAATGTGCAACGCGTGGCGCATCGAGTTGGCGGGCCATGGGGTGGGCGTGGGCGTGATCCATGCCGCCTGGGTAAAAACGCCGCTCATGACCGAAGGCTCACAGCATCCGGCGTTTGTCACGCTGCAGGAAACCACTCCCGCTGTGCTGCGCAAAGCCATGGAAGCGGATGCAGCTGCGCGGCTGATCGTCAACGGTTTCGCCCGGCGTGCGCGCCGAATCTGGGTGCCGGGTTGGATTCGGGTGTTGCACTGGCTGCGCGCCTGGCTGCATACGCCGCTGGCTGAGCGTGAGCTGCTGCGCGCCGCCCCAAAAATCGAACAGCTATTTGTGGAGGGCTTGGCCACCAGCGGGGTTAAAGCCTCGTCACAGGCGCCGCGGGAACTGACGCGCTCCGAAGCGCGCGCCTCGCAAAATTAGTTGCGCGGGTTTTTGTCAGCGACGCTGCCCGCCAACGACGCTGCCGCGCGCTCCCGCTCCTTGCGGGCTCGGGCCAGATCGCGAAACTGCCACCAGGCGAACAGGATCAAGGCTCCCAGCAGCCCCAACACCTTCACCCACATCAGGGACGAGTCAACGCTGGTCATTGGCCGACCGGTGTGCTGTGGCGGACGCGGGTCGCCGCCCGCTCCAGGTCCTGGCGAGCCAGGCGCTCGAACAAATCTCCAGCCCAGGCGGCACGTTCTTCGAACGAACGATGGCGCGTTGGGCGCGACGTGGCGGCCGGTGCCACCTCCATTGCCGCATCAACCAGAAACTGGTTGGCAGCCAGGGGAGCCAGCGTTGCAGTGGGATCTGCCGGAGACAGCAGCGCCGCACCGCAGGCGCGGGCCAGCAGCCCCAGCTTGCGGCGTCCGGAGACCACCGCCCGGTGGTTAATGGAGTCCAGACCGCCACGCTCGAGTTCCCGACCGATTTCGGCATACACCAAACGGGCGGCACGGATGGCGGGCCGGCAATCGCGGGGCAATTGACCAATGCCATGCTCTGAACGCCGGTACAGATCATCGGCAGCCGCCAGCAAGCGCGCCACGACGGCAGCGATGCGGTGATCAAACTCGGGGGCTTTCAACCATTCATCTGGCTCCAAACCCGCCTCGCGCATCCATTGCAGGGGAAGGTACAGACGGCCACAGCGCGCGTCCTCGCCAATGTCGCGGGCAATATTGGTCAGCTGCATGGCCACGCCCAAGTCGCAGGCGCGCGCCAGCGCCTGTTCGCTACGGGTGCGCATGATGACCGCCATCATGGCGCCGACACTGCCTGCCACCCGCGCGCCATACGAATGGAGATCTTCCAGGGTTTCGTAGCGCCGTCCTTCGGCATCCCACTCAAAGCCTTCCAGCAGCGCACTGACCAATTCGAGCGGCAAGTGAAATTCGCGCACCACTGCCGCCAGCGCCTTGTCGGACTCGTAGTCCATCGGGGCGTCGGCGTAAATGCAGCGCAGGCGTTCATTCAGCTGAACCAGCGCGCTGGCACGGTCAGTGGCGAAGTCGATCGCGTCATCCGCCACCCGGCAAAACGCATACAAGTCAATCGCCGGACCGCGTACCCGACCCGGGAGGAGTCGGGAGGCCGCAAAGAACGTTTTGGATCCGCCCTCCATCAGCGCCTGGCAGGCTTCGAAGTCGTAGCCCGGTTTGTTGGCCGGAGCAGTTTCAGGCAGGGACATGGAATGCCACCGGGGGAACAACGGTTTGCAATGCCTTGGCGGACATCAGAACGCCCGGCATACCCGCGCCCGGGTGGGTGCTGGCGCCAACCATATAGAGGTTTTCAACGTCCTCACTGCGGTTGTGCGGGCGAAACCAGGCGCTCTGCAATAACACCGGCTCCAGGC